>SOIH01000148.1 GCA_004376895.1 Anaerolineales bacterium
GAGAGGTTAGAGCGGTCTGAGGACGCGATCTACTCGCAGCTGCTTGAACCACAACGAGGCGCCGCGCGGCATTGACTCGAGTGCTGCTTCCTGCCAGGCACGGATGCCAAGGCCCTGAACCGTTTGCGGTCGATAACCGACAGCTCGCCAGGCGCCGACGTGTTGGGCGAGGTAGGGTGGAAGGAAGAGCAGCGAGGCTTCACTCTGGAGTTCTATAGAGGCGGACTCAACCTCATCCATTAAAGCGGGGATAGCTTCATCAATGGCCAGGCCGGTTACGAAGTAAAGCTCATCGATGCGCGTGATCAGGTTCTCGACCTGCCAGCCGGCGATGCCGGCAATCTCGTCTTCACGAATAATCAAAAGGAAGGCTTTCTCGCCGAAGGCGGCCATGACATCCTGGCGCGTCATGCGTTTCTTACCGTGAGTGACGTGGGTGATGAAGCGGGCGATGTCATCCGCATCTTGTGGTCGACCGCGGCGGACGATGAGTTCACCGGGTCTTACAACTGGGGGCTCGGGCAGCAATGGTTCTTCGGGTTTGGGCAGTTTTCCCCATGCCTCTTGGACCTGATCCCAGGTATTTTCAAAAGAGCCATTATTGCGGATCATAACCTTTGCGGCGCGAAGCTTGATTGCCTGTGGCGATTGTGCCGCGATCCTCTGCCTTGCAGCCGCCTCTGCCATCTTGCGTTTATGCATCAAGCGTGCGATTTGCAGTTCAGCCGGCGCATCAACAACCCAGATCGTATCGCAGCCAGCCGCCAGATCTGATTCTAGAAGTTTGATCGCTTCGATCACGACGGTGCTTTGCTTCGCCCGGCGGATGAGCAGGTCGACCGCGTGGGCGACGAGTGGATGAACAATTACTTCCAACCGTTCCAGCGCCATCGGATCGGAGAATGCAATCTTCGCTAATTTCTGGCGGTCAATCTGTCCCTCTTCGTCGAGGACCCATTCCCCGAAAGCTCTTAGAACAAGGGGGTAGCCGGGAGCGCCTTTTGCTATGGCGCGATGCGCAAGAGCGTCGGCGTCGATACCATAGCCGCCAAGATGCTCGAGCATCTTGCGTACGACGCTTTTGCCAGTTGCGATATTTCCGGTTAGACCGATGACGTACTTACTCGGCCAACGACTCACTAAACCGCCTCCAATACGCTTTCGTGAAAATGATTTTAGTCTCTGGCAATGGGCTTGTCAAAGAAGTCGATCTTAATGCAGACGTGTCTGATATACCTGTGATCCGACTGCGAGGTATAAATCGTTGGGAGGTCCGAGGGTCATGGCGGAGATCTCCTCTGCAAAAGGCTCCTTCGGCATGAATTGCCCCTGATATACAAGACGCAAACTGTAATGGAACACGCTGTTGCTGAGCAGGTCGAGGAAGTATAGGGAAGGTTCTGGCGGAGGGGAATAGTCCAGCTCAACGGGAACCGCACCTGGAATCTGCGCAGTCGGCTCCCTCCCCAGCCGCTCGTCTTGGAAGTAGGGTTGCGGATCACATTCGACACGTATTCTGCCACCATCATCCGTTGATCCGGTAAGGGAACGGCGACAGCGGTCCAGCCGACCATCCGCATAGAGGACAACCAATTCGTCATGTGCCATGGCCAGATCTATGGCTCCTTTAAGCTCGCGCACCTCTTCAACGAAGAACATTTGAGGAACCCCGCTGAAGAAACCGCCTGTGGCTTCATAGATCCACACAGCGTTCATCACGGGGTCGAGCACATATAGACTGTCCCCGTAAACATCTATTGCCTGTATGCGGCCCCAGCCGATGTCTGGCGGGGTGAGCTGTGCGATTGCGGGCTGACGGTCGGGGGCGCAGTAGAGCAGCGTTCCGTCCTCATCAATCGCCACCACGCCTTCCATGCCTAACGCGCCGGGAGCGGGCTGCAGAACGAAGTCAATGGGGGTAGTCAGTTCCTGCGAGATAGTCGCAGTACCCAGGCATTCAAAAGCCGTATCAATCTCATACCCTCGCTCTGGTGCACCCCATGCATGTCGGATGATTTCATGTTTGCCATCGAGAACGTATAGATCAGTCGCAGAGGCGGCTAACCCGGTGATCATGGCGTCGGAGCCGAACCCGCCGCTGACGAGTGGGCGGAAATCGAGTCTCGATACCAGGTTGATGGTATCAAGCGCCAATCGGACCTGCTCGAGCAGCGTCTGCGATTCCGAGCTTGTGCCATAGGTCTCTGCCAGGCTGAGCATCTTGGACGCGTTCTCCCACTCGCCGCGTGAAGTCTCATCAAGCGGGAGGGTTTGGGCTGTCATTACGGATGTCCGTGCTTGATTAATATACGACTGGAATTCTTCCCTGCGGCCCTTTCTAACGTAAACCAGCGAGGCAATGGTCACAATAATTAATGGGATGGCGATGGCGGTGCCGACAAGCATTTGGCGGGATAATGCATCGGGATGGAGGGGTTCAGAAAAGCCCGGGGCTAAACGATTTAGAGTCTGCGATAAGAAGGTCAGGGTTCGAGCAGTCAAGGATTTCAAGCTGCGGGTCAGAGGGGCGATGTAGCTGCTCAATGCGAATCGGCGTGTGCTTCGTTTGATCGTCCCGAATCGTTCCTGTGCTGATCTTTCAGCCTGCGGTGAACTCTCACCGGAGGGCGTCGCGGACAGGAAGGAAGGCTGGAGGCCGGCTCTGCCGGGCGGCACGATGCGCGCCAGGAGTCCGGTTAAGTCGTAGTTGCTGGCGGCGACGAGGCGGTCTATCGCTTGCTCGAGGTCGAGTGTTGCCAGGCCGGAGAGAGTTGCATCGGACCACAAATCACTTGGCGTGGTTGTCAGAATGAGGAGATCGTTGGGCTGTGATTCGAAGTGATAGAAGCGGATGTGAGGCGCCAGACTGATCCCAAGAGGCCGTTCCGAAGCTTCCTCCGAACTTAGACGATTAACCGCGCCAGGGCGTACGAGGATCACCTGCCCTACCCCGCTCTGACCAAAATAGAGATCCTTGCCGCGCAGGACTGCGCTCATCAGGTTGCCTTGATAATTGATAGGTTCAGATTCATCCTGATTAGCGTCTACCAATTGATCGTTTACCAACGCCGCCGCCTCGCGCAGTGCGGATGTTACAGAACCCGGCGTTCCGTAATACGCGTCAGCAGCCATGCGTACAAGATGGTCAAGATAACCAGGAGAAACGGGCCGGGAGGATTGCAGCGAGAGATTTAGTAGGAGAAAATCATCTCCGCGCCCGCGGGCAGTCCGTCGCGGTGCGGTTAACGCGAGCGTTCCTGGGGGGGAAGTCAGGCGAGCTGCGCCGCCAGCGATATGAATTAGAGCTATATCTGCTTCGAACGTTTGAGCCATGGTATTTATTGTACCGAAACGGGTTCGACGGTGCAATTATAGATGCAAGAACATTGCCGCGGCTGGTACAATCCTAGCCGTTCCGCAAAGATAATCCCATGATGAATATACAGTTCCTTCACTCAGACCAATCCTTCTCTGAGCTATCTGATATTTGGGAAGCGCTTCTTAGCCGCTCCGCCACGAATACGCCATTCCAACAGCCAGATTATCTGAACACCTGGTGGTCGACGATGGGAGGCGGCGAATGGGATGAGGGAGACCTTTGGCTCGGTGTGGGAAAGAGGGATGACGGGGAGATTGTAGGGATAGCCCCGTTATTCTTTAGCAACGCTCGAGATGGTCGTCCTTCGATCCTCATCGTTGGAAGTGTGGAAGTTTCTGATTATCTGGATTTTATCGTTTCAGAATCCGCCACAGAGGAGTTCGTTGAGGCGTTGCTGGGATCATTGGAGGTTGAAGGACCTGAAGGTTGGCAGGTTCTCGATCTTTATAACCTGCCCGAGGGATCATCTACCGTGCAGGCGCTGCAGCGCTCGGCGGAGAAACGCGGGTGGCAAGTGGAAAAGGAGCGGATCTCACCGGTGCCTTTCGTGGCACTTGGGGATAGCTGGGAGGAATATCTTCAGGCGCTCAACAGTAAAAAACGCAAGGAAGTCAAACGCAAACTCAGGCGGGCGGAAGAATATCCGGCGCGCGTCAGTTGGCGGATTGTCGATCGAGAATCACCGATCGAACCCGAGATCGATCTCTTTCTCAGGCTCATGCAGAACGACTCCGAGAAACGGGCGTTCCTGACGGATAGAATGCAGGAATTCTTCCGGCGCCTTGCCCTGACCGCGCATGAGCGAGGTTGGCTTCAACTAGCTTTTCTCGAGGTCGGAGGGGAACCTGCATTTGGCTACCTGAACTTCGATTACGAGGACAAGCTCTGGATTTACAACTCCGGCTTCGATCCCTCGCATTATGAACTCTCCCCGGGTTGGGTTTTAATGGCTCATCTTATTCGTTGGGCAATTGACCATGGGCGAACAGAGGTCGATTTTCTGCGCGGCGATGAGAGTTATAAGTACCGCCTCGGAGGCGTCGACCGCCATATCGTCCGTCTGACAATCGAGCGATAAACCCTGCGTGAGAGAACGGGACACAAATGCAGAGACGAACCCTCGCAATCCTGGCTGGTCTGCTGGCGGTGACCTTCTGGGGGGCGTCCTTCATCGCCATCAAAATCGCACTTAAGCAATCTCAACCGATCACGCTCATTGTCATTCGACTGGGAATCGGGTTGTGTGTCTTGTATCCGATCGCCTGGATACGTGGTGAACTCGGAGGTCTATCGTTTAGAGATCACGTCCTTATGATCCTTCTTGGGGTGATCGGTGTCGCCGGACATCAGTGGCTGCAGGCGGAGGGAATGCTCAGCGCCGGAGCTACCACCGCCTCATGGCTGGCCGCGCTCGCCCCGGCATTTATGGTGATCCTGGCGGGTTTCTTTCTCCAAGAGCGAATTGTTCCTGGCCAGGTGGCTGGCCTTGTTCTCGCACTGTTGGGAGCGCTGCTTGTTGCTGTGAGGAATGAGGGGCTGGAGATTGGCCGAGGGGACTGGGTCGGCCCGGCATTACTCTTGGGTTCGGCGTTCGCATGGGCTGCGTTTTCCATTGCCGGAAAGGCCATCGCAGAGAGATGCTCGCCCCTTCAGGTTGCGGTGTACACAATGACCTGGGGCTGGCTTTTCAGCCTTTGTTTATCGCTGATCAATGGAGACTGGACGGAAGTGATCATGTTCCAACCCGAAGTTTGGTGGGCGTTGATCTTCCTGGGTGTGGCAAGTACGGGTTTCGCTTATGCGCTCTATTTCTTTGCGCTTTCTGGAAGTCAGACGACAACTATTGCAGCACTGCAATACCTCGAGCCGCTGATCACGCTGATTATCGCAGTTGTCCTTCTTGGTGAGATTGTTACAACTATAAGTCTGCTAGGGGGCGGACTCATCCTTTTTGGGGTCGCCTGGGTTGAACGCTCGGGAAGGGCTTAGATCGCTAGATCTGAGTCGACAAGCTGCGCAGAAGATTTTCTACGGAGACCATGGCCAGAAGCCAAACCACCAGACAGCGGCGAGCGCCAGCGCGGTGACGAAGATCAGAATCAAACTACTGACTGTGGAGGCAAACAGGCATCCGAACTTTGAGCGAGGTGTCTCTTGATGTTTCCCCTTCGGTGCCGCGAGGGCGATTAATGTGATGTTGTCGAGGCCGCCGTGCTCCAGCGCAAGATTAAGAAGGGATTTGGCTGCTTCCTCCACGGGCTTTTCCTTGAGAGCTTGATAGATCTCTAGATCAGTCACCATATCGGTGAGACCGTCTGTACAGAGCAATAATCGGTCCCCTCGCTTGAGGTGCATCCCTTGGTTCGAGATCGCACGGCGGTCATTCTCGCCATCCTCCAACGGCATGCGAATATCCGGCTCGGGAAGCTGCTTGCCTCCGATGTGCCGTCTGATGACGTGGGCTTGCGGGTGGTCCTTTGCATCTTCGGGCAAGATAATGTCGTAGTCGATCGCCTCTTGCACCCAGGTGTGATCGATCGAGATCTGGCGTAATCGGCCCTGTCGCAGCAGATAAATGCGACTGTCCCCAACCGTGACGGTATAGAGGCGCGGTCCAATAATGAGGGCAACTGCCGCCGTGGATCCCATCCCAGCGAGATTCGTGGACTCGGCAGCATTTGTTGAGACCACGCGTCCAGCCTCGATAATCGCCGATTGGAGGCATGGGAGCGGATCGCCGCCTTGGAAAGTTGCAACCCCTTGGGTGATCGTTTCCGTAGTTAAATGCGCGGCGATATCACCTGCCTGGTGACCGCCGATTCCGTCGGCGACGATCGCCAACAGCGCCGGCGCTCCGTTCTCTTCAACACGGTATGCTCTCACGATGTACCGATCCTCGTTGACGCGCCTCTTTTTCCCCTGGTGGGTGCGGGCTGCATATGCCATGTGAGATTGCTGGTCAATGATCACGAGTATTTTTTCCCTCGGGCTCCAATGGGGCTTCACCTTTGGATTCAAGTTTACAAACGTGGATTATACGACGGTGGGAGGCGTTTGGCCGGACGAATTGAAAAAAAGCGCGTCCAAAGTGAATACGATCGCCATCCGATAATAGCAGCCCTTCTTTCGGTATTTCTTCGTAGTTCACCCAGGTGCCGGCGATGGAACCCTGATCTTTGAGTAAATAGCCGCCGTCAACCTGACGGATGAGGCGGGCGTGCATCCTGTCGACGGAAGGATCTTCCAGGGGCACAGCAGTGAGCGATGGATCACTGCCGATGAAAATGTCCGTTCCAATCAATGGGATGCTCTTGCCGGTTGTTGTGTAAGGTCCCATTGGATGGAGGAAAGCCTCTACGGGCTCATCAGGGAGCTCGCGCCGTAATGCAGTTCTCCGATGCACGGTTACCGATGCCCCTTGGGACTCGACTTCAGTCGTCTTTACTGGCCGCCGACCGTACGTAAGCAGGACGGCTGCCATGATGGTGCCGACGAGCAGGACTCCGAGGGCCAGGAGAAGTGAGCCCAATGCAGGCCGAATAGCTACGAGACCGCGCGGGGGCAATTCAACTTCCAGTTGGACTCTGTGGATATCTGATGCGCTCTCTTGCCCGAAGGAATCTACGACGAAAACCTGTATTGTGTGTTCCTCGGATTGGAGCAAGGGTCGAAGATCCCAGACCAGACGTTCGTAAGGAGGCGCTTCGCTTTGATATACAACGACACCGTCTACGAGAAGCTGGCTCAATGTGAGTTCGCGCGGAAAGCCATCCGGGAAGGTTTTTGCGAATTCCAACTCGATGGATGTAGGTTGAATTTCGTCAAGCGGTGTGGATGGATCATCGGAGCTGCGAACGATCTCACCTGGTAGTTGAAGCAATGTAATTTCCGGAGGTTGAATCTCTAAGACGAAATTCCTGACGGCTGAGGCCGCCTCGGTTTCGTCGATATTAAGCTGAACCCTGACTTCATGAGGTCCGGAATCAATGATTTGAGACGTGTAGTTGAGAGAGTACTGAGTCCGTTGGCTGATGATCAAGTCGATCAAACGATCGAGTCCTTCATCATCGTTAAACAGGATGAGTTGGCCTCCCGTCTCCTCGGCGATCTGGAGCAGGATCTCCACCTCGGGCTGCTCCAGAACATCTTCTTCCCCTAACAATATAGGGAAGATCGCCGTCTCATTACTCTTAGCGCGTGTGATGATGTTCATAACGGGAATGTCATGGGGCGGCTTTAGCAATGCAGTGAAAAAAACCAGGTAATTTGGCATTCCAGCATTCGACGGTCTGTCCGCGGTGAAATCCAGAGCCTGGAAGAGAAGCTCGTAGCCGGTCTCCTCGTCGGGGAAGGTTGGCTGGTGATGATCCAGCGCGGTTGCGAGGTCGACCGCTGCTCTGCTATGGCTTTGAAGTGAGCTATCGACCACGATCAGACTCAGGTCATCAACACCTACCCGATTGAATTCGGGGCGTCTCCACCAATCCAATAATGCCTGACGGGCGAGGTCGAAACGAGAATGTCCCAGGGTATCTCGGATGCGAAGTCCGATGTTTGTGTTCAACGCGAATACGATCCTGCTTCCAACCGTAATTTCTTCGACCTCGATGTCGCTCGCCTCTTCATTCTCTTCGAGGACGCGGAAGTTGTCTGACGTTAAGCCGAGGAGTCGGTGTCCCCTGTCATCGGTCACTTGGGCGAAGAGTGAGACGCGCGGGAAGGACTCGATATTGAGTTCGGAAAGGCGTAGGCTGATATCCGTTTGCGCCATAGCGGAAGGGATAAGACCTGCGGTGAGCAGGGTTAGCAGCAGGAGGATCAAACCGCGCCTGGATGCAGGGGTGAACATGCGGCCATTGTAGCACGGCGGTGATTTTTAGATATTTAGGGACTTTTCAATTGGTTTACAGATGACCTGCAACCGGCGCTTTCGATTGTATGATGATCATAGATCGGACCGGTAAGGCTATGCGGACATGTCAAATCTCAGACTGAGTGACTTGTGGTTTCTTGATCTTGGCAATCATCAAGGAACCGCCCAATGGAAGATGAACCTGGCTGAGCGGTTGGTTCGTGTGATTCTCTGCGCTGGTTTCATCGCAGTCCTGATAGTTGAGGTTTCGCTGCTTATCCAAGCTTTGAGAATCTACGACTGAATGGAGTCGCCAACCACCAAGCTCGGCTGAAGCCGCCGTTCTACTGGTTTGTGCCGCGGCTGGTTTTTGACCGAGGTACATCAAGTATGTAGCAAGAGGCTGCCCCACGAGGGCAGCCCCTTATGTTAATTTTTAACGTTCGGGCGCGCCGATGATGCGTTCGAATTTTTATTGATTTTAGTAAAGAACGTGCTGCCATATGGTTCTCCACACACTGGTGATGGGTTGTTGGTTTTATTTGGAGTGCGGAAGCTCTGCTTCCGGCTTTAATCAAGGCTTGTAACTATTCGCCTGACATACAGAGCTTTAACAAGTCACTTCCTACTCGAGCGAGGTCCAGAGTCGCTGACTTTTGTGGAGTCAGGAAGCTCTGCTTCCGGTCGCAGGCGCAGCCTGCGCGTTGAGGTTTGCGCGTATGAACGAATAGATCGACTATTGCAGAGGTGATGAATCAGTTTTTCTGTTCTTCTCCCCCCTGTTGTCCCCCCAGGGGGACGTGGGTGCAGTA
>SOIH01000235.1 GCA_004376895.1 Anaerolineales bacterium
GCGGGCTGCGCCCGCACCCCCACATACACCCCTCCCCACTCCTCGAGAGTAGTTCTTTAATGCAATCATTAACTAATTATGCGCGAAATCTCAACGATTGGCTTACCCCTTTTTCCTGCTGCCAGAGGCTTTTCTTAGTAGGCTCATAGTTTAGATGGTCTTGGCGCCTTGAATATAGGGCACCGTGAGTGCCCCAGCTGGAAGCACCGCGACTCGTGACCTGGGTCCGTATTCCTTGAGGAGTGCTACCACTGTACGTCCTACATCAGTGCAAGGTATGCCGAATACCTGCTTAATTTCTTCATCCGTCAGTCCCTCTGAGTAGATGTAGAGTTTAATTCGTTGGCATATTTGTGCTTGGAGTTGGGCATCCCATTGGTCCTGTATCAAATGTCCGGGACGGTGTACCATCGTAAGTAGATCTTCTGGGGTGTCAGCTTCATGCATGATGTCACCATATTCCCCATAGTCGGGTAGGCCTTCGATGCATTCGCTAACCAGCAGGATCGATCCGCCATCCCTCACAATACTGGAAGCCGCTGCGATGCCTTTTACTGATTGATACATATTGATATCGAGGGGATAGCCTCCTGCTGTGCTGATTACGATATCGAACAATCCATCTACTGGAATCATCGCTGTGCGCTTTAAGAATTCAACCCCTTTTTCATGCGCTTGTGATAGCTCGCCGGCAAACACGCCGGTGATCCGCCGATCTTCTGTGAGGGTAACATTTAGAAGGAAGGTTGGGTTCGTTAAGGTAGCGACCTCTAACATCTCCTCCCAAATAGGATTACCTTTGGTGCGAGCGAAACCCGATCTGGGATCTCCAATCATGTCTGGTCCGTGGTTAGAAAAGATAGTTTTGGCTCCCGCGATTCCTGGGAGCACCGCTTTGGGCCCTCCGCTAAATCCAGCGAATAAGTGGGGTTCGATAAACCCGGTTAGAATCCGCACCGTACTCTCCATGTAGGTGCGGTTTACCCAAAGCTCATTCCATCTTGAAGATTTCCCTAGATAGACCAGGTTGCTTGAGTCGTAGCAATCATGTTGAACAATCCGGTACCGCTTGACAATCTCTGGACCAAGGAGGTCAGCAAGCTCGCTAGGAGTGTTAGTTCGGTGTGTTCCCAAGGCGTTGATAAGTACGATTTGTTCATCTCTTAAGTGGCTCAGCTCATCGAGCACGACCGGCAGGACGCGATCGTTTGGCATAGGTCGCGTGATATCACTGAACACGATCGCCACAGAGTCGTTTTTATCAACCAGTTCTCGCAACGGTGGGCTGTCGATCGGGATTCGCAATGCTTGACTCACGGCTACCTTTTCATTAGGGAGGTTGTCTAACGGTTTGGGTTTAATGACCGTCGTCCTATCGTCAGGAAACTCGATAGTCATTTCACTCTTTCCATAAAGTAGATTAACCTTCATCGTCTGCACTCCCAAGGGTTGAAATTCCCGTCACAGATACATACACGAATGCTGAAAAACCAGACCAAATTTATCATATATACCCCTTTTTCCTGCTGCCAGAGGCTTTTATTAGTAGGCTTATAGTTGCTTAGGTTGCGCGTCAGGCACAAACCTCTCGCACCGCTTTGATTGCTGTCTCGATGTCTTCGTCGCTGATCCAATAGTGTGTCACCGCTCGGAAGCGACCGTTTACTAACAGTAATACCCCCTGCTTCGCCAATTCACATACTACTTCATCAAGAGTTTTTGACACTTCTTCTGTCAACCAGAAGTAAACCATATTTGTCGTCGTCGGTGCTACCTCCACTCCAGGTATCTGCATTAGCCCCTCTGCTAGACGTTTAGCACGGGCGTGGTCCTCTGCTAAACGGTCAGCCATCTGCTCTAAGGCTACGATCCCTGCCGCGGCTAATATGCCCGCCTGCCTCATCCCCCCGCCCATTAACTTTCGCATTCGTCTCGCTTGATCAATGAAGTCGGCGCTTCCACATAGAAGTGATCCCACTGGAGCACACAATCCTTTGGAGAGGCAGAACATCACCGAGTCCACCCCCCGTACCAAATCCATCACCTCAACCTTCAACGCCGCCGCGGCATTGAAGATACGTGCCCCATCTAGGTGAACATTCAAACCCTTGGAGTGGGATGAAAACACCACCTTTTGGGTGTAATCTGCGGTTAGAGGGTTTCCATTGCATTCATTGTGAGTGTTTTCAAGACAGACTAGGCGTGAATGAGGGAAGTGGATATCATCCCCCCGGATCGCTTCCTCGATGTCCTCCAACTGTAATGTGCCGTCGTATTGGTTGGTTATAGGTCGGGATGTAATGCCTCCTAGTGCTGCCAATCCACCTTGTTCGAATAGGAATGTATGGCAACGATCCCCTAAAATCACCTCGTCGCCGCGTTCACATTGAGAGAGTATAGCCACCAGGTTTCCCATTGTTCCACTCGCGACAAACAGCGCTGCCTCTCTCCCTAATTTCTCTGATGCCATCTGCTCCAGACGATTGATAGTAGGGTCCTCACCAAAAACGTCATCTCCCACCTCCGCTCGATACATCGCTTCTCGCATTGCTGGCGTCGGCTTTGTAACTGTGTCGCTACGCAGGTCAATGATGTTCATCTTTTACCTTCCATCCTGTGCTTTAGATGTTTTGCCGGAACTTATAGAAGTGTGCATATATCCCTTCCCACTCTTCGAGGGTAGTTTTTTTCAGTGCACTCATGAGACATAATGTAGTGTAACTAGTAATCATTTGTTAGGGGGTATTTTATAGAGATGGCAAGTCGCATAATGGCTGTCGCTTATGTCAGTCAACAATGGCTCG
>SOIH01000176.1 GCA_004376895.1 Anaerolineales bacterium
CCAGCTTCGTCTCCAATGTGTCCCACGAACTCCGCACTCCGATCACCAACGTGATACTCTACCTCGCCTTGCTCCAGAATCCACTAAAAGCCAGTAAGCGTGACGTCTATATGGGTGTTTTGCAAAACGAAGCCGAGCGCCTCTCTACGCTAATTGAAGATCTGCTCACGCTCTCTCGTCTTGACGTCGAGGTCGAGTCAGAGCGCAAAGAACTCCATGTTATGGATGCGCTGATCACTGAGGTATTCGACTCGCTGCAGGCTCGGGCGGAAGCGAAGAGCATCCTTCTCCAGCATGAGCTGAACCCGGAAGTCCCCGCGGTTATGGTCAATCGTGAACAGATGGTTCAAGTGATCACAAACCTTATGGGTAATGCATTGTCGTACACGCATCCCGAGGGGCATGTGCTACTCTCCAGCGAGTGTGTTAATGCTCGGAAAGAGCCTCATCTAACCATCCGGGTTTACAACAACGGCCCAGTGATCCCGCCTGAAGACCGAGTGCATCTATTCGAACGCTTCTATCGTGGTAAAACGGGCCGCGATTCAGGTGAGCCTGGCACCGGCCTCGGGCTGGCCATTTGCAAGGATATCGTGGAGCGACACAGCGGCTGGATCGAAGTCGAAAGCGATGCTGAGCTTGGTACGTCGTTTACAATCTTCCTCCCGCTCTATGAAAAATCCGTAAACCCCGCCGCTGGCTAACGCTCATCAGCTACGATGCGTACGACGAAACCACGGATCAGTATCTGCGTCGCACCGTCGTTAGAGCGGTACTGATCGAAATCCAGTCAGAACAAATAAAATCAGGTCCTTGATTTGCAGCGGAGAAGAAGGGTGTTCCTCTTACTTTCTTCTTACCGCGAATGCCGTCCCATCCCCGGCAGGGAAGATCAGGCTGACCATTCGCGGATCTTCGGCAAGGCGGCGGTTGAACGCCCGCAGCGCTTCGGTCCGCTCACTTGTGTCCGCTGCATCGACAACACCACCATGCCCGAATGCATTGTGACCAGCGACGATACCACCCGGCTGAAGGTTCTCAAGCGCCCAGTCGAGGTACGCCGGGTATCCTTCCTTCTCGGCATCGATGAACACAAAACCGAACGGACCCTCAGTGCTCAATTCAGGTAGTAGCTGGTGCGCATCACCCACACGAATTTCCACGCGTTCCGCAAATCCTGCGAGTCGAAAATTTTCCTCCGCGACCGCGGCACGTTCAGGATCTTTCTCGATGGTGATCAAGCGGCCCTCGTCGGGCAGCCCTCTTGCGATCCACGTCCCACTGTAGCCGCCGAGGGTTCCGATCTCCAAAGCCAGGTGCACGCCAGATGCCGCCACGATGAACTCGAGGAAACGTCCCTCCTCCGGCTTGATAGTCATTTGTGGAAGCCCGCTGACGGCGATGTTCTCACGAATAGTTTTCAATACATCGTCTTCGACGGCGAAAAGTTCTCGCAGGTATCCTTCGAGGTTATCATCATACGCTGGCATGTGAACAACTCCTATATTCGCCCTCGTGTACCCTAGATAGTGTCTCTATGATTTGAATAATCGGTATACCTACACGCTAGCTGGGGTGCAATCCCTACAACGGACGGCATTATACCCTTGTCGCTTAACACCGCTGACCGGTACAATCCGGTGCATGAACGCATCTCTAAGCGATAAGCTTCTGGGTTGGTACCGTGCACATGGCCGTGACCTCCCCTGGCGTCGATCCAAAGATCCCTACGCTATTTGGGTCTCAGAGATCATGCTGCAGCAGACCCGCGTAGAGACGGTCATCCCCTACTATACCCGCTGGATGGAACAATTTCCGGAAATCCAAAGCCTGGCGCGTGCTACTACCGATGAGGTGCTCTCTCTATGGGAAGGCCTTGGCTACTACCGGCGTGCCCATAACCTACGCAAAGCCGCGCTCATGATCCTGGCGGAATTCCGCGCCGTTATCCCTGACCAGATCGCAGACCTCAAGCGCTTGCCGGGTGTGGGCGCATACACCGCTGCAGCCATCGCCGCATTAGCCTTCAACGTCGACACCCTAGCTTTAGATGGCAACTTGCGGCGCGTCATCGCCAGACTCATCGATCTGGAGGACGACCCGCGCCGGCCGCAGGGCGAACGCCGTATTCGCGAGTGGGCCGATGAGGTGATGCCATCCGGGCAAGCCGGGGAGTTCAATCAAGCGCTAATGGATCTAGGGGCAACGATCTGCACACCGCGTAAACCTCAGTGCGGCTTATGCCCGCTCATGCCGAGCTGTCTCGCCTACGCTCACGGCACCCAACTCGAAAGGCCCATCCCCAGGCCTGGCGCTCGAGTTCCCCTTTATCATGTTTCGGCAGCCGTGATTCAACGTGCAGACATGGTCCTCATCGGCCGCAGACCGGAAGGAAAGTTGCTTGGCGGTCTCTGGGAATTTCCAGGGGGAAAACAGGATCCCGGAGAGAGCATTGAGGCCTGCTTGCGGCGAGAAATTCAGGAGGAATTAGGCGTGGATGTTCAGGTCGGGGTTCATTTTGGGACTTTCCCCCATGCCTACACCCATTTCAAAGTCAACGTTCATGCCTATCGATGCGAAATTCTATCCGGAGAACCGCAGGCGTTGGATCATGACCAACTATGCTGGGCCGCGCTGTCCGACTTGGATGATTATCCAATGGGAAAGGTCGACCGGTTAATCGCCAATCTTCTCGTGCCTGACGACCGTAATCCCTGATACCCGTTTGCTCGTTTTCTCCGCCAACCAACAGGGCCATTAGATTTCTGGTTTACCGATCTCCCGTCCGCCTGCGATGGACGATATAGACACCCAGCAAGACCGCCGCTCCGCCCACGATCTGCGCTGGCTGGAGCTTTTCGCCCAGGAGCGGACCCGCCAGCAGGGCTGTCACAACGGGTTGCCCGAGCAGAGTCGTGGATACGATCGTCGCCGGCAGGAAGCCTTGTACATAATTTATCGCCAACAAACCCACACCCTGGCTAATCAAGCCGAGAGCCAGGAGATTGAAATAGGTCTTGGAAGTGAAGCCCCACATCGGCTGGCTGAGGAGAAGATTAAATATGAAAAGTGCGACCGTAGCGCTCACCCCTGAGACCCAAAAATAAGACAACACATCCAACGATTTGCGTCCAAGTTGCGTTATCAGGAAATAAGCTGCATAGAATATGCCGGCTAACAACCCCAATAATGCACCAAGATCGAGCGACATCGAACGCAAGGATTCCAGACCCAAGACCAGAGCTGTCCCGAGAAGTGCAATCGCCAATCCAAACCAGAACTTCCTGGGCAGCTCTTCGCGGAAGAAGAGCAGCGCTCCAAGTCCAACCCACACTGGAGCGGTATTCGCCAGCAGCGTTGGAATAGTTGCCCCGCTTATAACCACGCCGGAAGCCCAGAACGACAAGTCAAGCGCGAAAACGAAACCACCCAAAACAGCCCAACGCAATGGCGGTCCAGACCGCTTTCGTTCTCGGAGTCTTTTAATGGCAGGAGCCGCGAGGATGACTGTTGGGATTGCCATGCGGTAGAAGCTGGCCACTGTCCCGGGAACACCCGCCTGGCGCACGAAAATTGCCGAAAAACCAATAGCGATAAGTCCGACGGACAGTGTCAGATAGGCGAGTAGCTTGTCTCTGGATTCCATTTTTACGTCGCTTTTAAATTCCCTTGAGCATGCCCTTTTATAAACCAATCCGCCTAAAAATTGCAACATTTCTCCTGCTAGTTGAGTATCTCTTAATACGAAGTGGTCAGAAAGACATACAAAGGATATGTATCGTGAGACGAATCCCGCCTGCGCTCTTTCTCTTTTTTCTGGCTCCTGCGATCGGCGAGCTGCTCTCCGGATCGGCTCCGCCGGTGGAATTCTTTAACCCCTTTATGCTCATCATCCTCCCTGCGCTTTATGGCAGCGGTGCGGTGCTGGCGCGCGAGCTCACGCTGCGTTGGGATAAGCGTTGGCCAACGATCCTGACGCTCGGCTTAGCTTACGGCATCATCGAAGAGGGGTTAATGATTAAATCCTTCTTCGACCCGAACTGGATGGATCTAGGGATCCTGGGTACATACGGTCGCCTTGCTGGAGTGAATTGGGTCTGGAGCGTTTCCCTCACGCTCTACCATGCGACGGTGAGCATCGCCATTCCAATCCTGCTGACAGAGTTGATCTACGCGGATCGGCGGGATGAGCCCTGGACCGGCCGACGCGGTTTTATCGGCTTGTCTATTCTCTTGGCGGCAGTTGTGCTCTTCGGCGCACTCGCCTTGGCACCCTATCGCCCTCCATTTGTCCCCTACCTAGGCGCAATCATCGCCACGGTTGGTCTATACTTCCTGGCCCGTCGTATGCCGAAGCGGTTCAGACCGCCCCAACCGGCTCCACGCTTGCGTCCGCTTTGGATCGGAATGATCGGGTTTCTCTCCATCATTGCTTACTTCATAGGCGGCTGGGCACTGCCTGAACTGGGCGTCCCACCTGTGTTAACGATCGGGTTCCTCATCATCCTTGCTCTTGGAGTATTACGTCTCTTGCGCTGGGCGTCGGGAGAAGGAGCATGGTCGGACGTTGGCCGACTGGCGCTCGCGAACGGTACACTGACCTTCTTCATCCTGCTCGCTTTCTTCGCTGAAAGCAACCCCGACCGGTCGGACAACCCGGCCGGAATGGCCTTCGTCGGCCTGGTGGCTGCGGTCTGTCTCCTCGCACTTAACTTGCGAGTTCGACGCAGAGTACGAGAGGAGAAACAAGTCAAAGCCATCAACTAAGCAAGCGATTCATTTAGGTTATTAACTTGTAATTCTGATGACACGCGACACCCAAACAAGCGGCTCGCATAGATAAAACGGGGGTAAGTCTACACCTTCATCAACGTCGAACATTTGCCATATCTCAATTTCCCAGGCCAACACACCTGGTCACTCATGCTTTTTCTCCTCTCCAGTCAATAACCCGTCCATCGCTACCAACCAAAAGTACCGTTTTCTCATTCCCATTAAAACATCGATAATAGAAGGGCTGTGCGAATGGGCTTTTGAGTTTGTCCTGCCGTTGGTCCAGCTCGGAACTGCCGTCGACTGAACCACTCATTATATGGAGAGAGTGCTGTGTCTGAAATCATCGAAACCAAGGACCTTCAGAAGCAATACCGGATGGGAGAGGTGATCGTAGAGGCGCTTAAAGGAGTCGATTTCGCCGTTCGCGAAGGCGAATTCGTGGCGATCATGGGACCCTCCGGCTCAGGGAAATCTACCCTGCTCCATCTCCTGGGCGGACTCGACCTCGCCAGCGGTGGCGAGGTGTTCCTAGCCAATCGCAGACTGACTCGCCTGCGCGATACGGAGATCACCGTAATGAGGCGCCGTCACGTCGGCTTTGTATTCCAATTCTTTAATTTACTCCCTACTCTGACCACTGCGGAGAACGTCGCCCTGCCGCTGCTTCTTGACGGACAATCGGCGAAAGACAGCGCTGCCCGAGTGGCCGAAATTCTTGAGCAGGTCAACATGGGAAACCGCGCTGGGCACATGCCCGACCAACTCTCCGGCGGTGAGCAGCAGCGAGTCGCGATCGCCCGGGCGCTTGTTGCAGATCCCAAGATCCTGCTGGCTGACGAGCCGACCGGCAACCTCGACAGCGCCGCAGGTGAACATGTGCTCCTCATCCTGCGCCGGGCTTGCGATGATACCAGCCAGACCATCGTCATCGTCACCCACAACCCCACTGCAGCCGCCTTCGCCGACAGGGTTGTCTTCCTGCAAGACGGCGCACTGGTTCACGAAATCATCGGTGGCCCCTTCAACGTCCAGGCAATCACCGAGGCCATAGCGCGCGTGAACGTCTAGGCGGTGATGAGATATGCGCTCAATCACTCACCTCGCCCTGCGTGAACTCCGCCGCAGTTGGGTCCGCAACCTATTCGCCGCGCTCGCCGTTGGCGTAGGCATCGCTACGATTATCGCTTCAGATCTGATCAGCCGAGGGATTACGGAGGAGATCACCGACAGCGCTGAGGGCAAAGCCATCACCGCGTTCATGAGCGAGCAGTTGGACGTTGGCCTCACCGCCGTCGCACTTGTCATCACTGTGGGCGCGGGCTTCCTGATCTTTAACGCCTTCGCCATGTCAACCACACAGCGCCGTGAAGATTTTGGACGCATGCGAGCCGTGGGAATGACCCGCCGCCAGTTGCTGCTCATGGTCCTGGTCGAAGCAATCCTGACGGGAATGGTGGGTACAGCATTCGGGCTATTGACCGGTGTTGGTCTGGGACGTGGTCTGATGTTTCTTGTCATGACGACCAGCGATGTTTTCAATCGCTTCGGCGAAGTCTCGCTCTCGTCTAACCGCCTTCTGTTCGGCGCCGCCGTTGGCCTTGCGACCACGATTATCGCCGCTCTGCTTCCCGCTATACGCGCCTCCCGGACACCCCCGGTTGCTGCGATGAAGGCAGCCTCCTCTAGCGGACGGAACCCCAACCGCCACCGGATTGCAGGGGGATGCGCTTTATTAATAACCGCTATGTGGATAATTCTCATCGTGGATCCGCCAGGGAGTTGGATTCTTCCGCCCTGGTCGTCGTATCTCACGATAGCTCTCATGTCGCTTTGGCTGCTCTGCCTCGGTCTATCACTCCCTGCTATCGTGGGTTTATCAGGAGCCTGGTTACGCCGACCTCTTACCGCCCTCCTGCATCTCCCGGGTCGACTCGCCGCCGACAATTTGCGGCGAGCACGGGCACGTGTGACTTTCACACTCTTGACACTCATTATCGGCGTGGCGATGATCATTGGAGTCACAGGTTTTCTTGGGTACTGGTTCGAAGAACTTTTCTTCCGCACGTCAGAACGAAGCCTTAAAGAGAATCCAGGAATGGGCTTCTTCCCACTCGAAATCGATGCTGGTCTCCAGGGGTACGAGGATGTTTTCGACTTCACCCTTCCCGATGCCCTGATCGCTGATGTGGAAGCGGCTGCTGAGGGTCAAGCGGCGGTGCTGCAGACCTACTTCGTGCTCGCTCCTGAACTCTCCTTTATGGGAGAATCTTACTTCTCCTTCATCCTCGATCCACAAAGAATGCAGCAAGCTGGCGAGCTTTTCTTCACATTTACCTACGGCGATTGGTCGCGCGCACTCGAGATCACAGACAAAGACTGTGGTTTATTCCTGACCCCCACCGTGGCGCAGAAAAATGACGCCTGGCTGTATGACACGATTACGATCCAGACACCTCTCGGATCCCTCGATTGCACAATCGCCGGAATTGGTCCTACTTTCGTCGGCGCCTCGATCATCAGCGATGCGGGTTTGAGTGCCTTCAACCTATACGCGCCTGTCACGCTTAGCGTTTTCCCGCACGAAGGTGAAGGCCGCGACAAAGTTCTGGCCGAATTCGCGGCAATTGCAGATCGTTATCCCGGCATCTGGTTTACCGACCTGGCACAAGTCTCAAAGATGCAGCTGGAGGCGATGGAAACAGTACGCTCGATGATGAGTGGGATGCTTTTTCTGGCGATCCTCTCCGCGACGCTGGGCGTGATCAACACAGCGTTAATCAGCGTATCCGAACGCAGGCGTGAGTACGGTGTGTTGCGCGCCGCCGGAGCTACCCGGAGACAGGTGAACGCCATCGTGATTGTCGAAGGGCTGCTCTTCGGACTAATCGGCGCCGGGGTGGGAATCCTGGTCGGCGCGGGGGTCGTCGTCATCTACATCGTCGTCTCCGGTGGCAGCGCGTTCGGATATCCTGACTTCCCGGTATGGGAGGTCGCCCTCGCGACAATCCAGCCTGCGCTTACCCGTGGAATCCTCGCCTTGGCAGTCTCACCGTTGCTCATAGCGCTGGCTGCATGGCTTCCAGCTCGCGCCGCACTGCGGGGCAGCGTAATCGAGATCCTGGGTCGACGCGAGACCCCGCTCTAGGTTCGAAACAGTTTCAATCCATCTTTCTATTCCTGCGTTTCTCCATTCGTCACCAGCGGTGTGCGGCTTGTGACTCAAGTTCCCTTTGCTCACCATCGCCTGTCCGTACAACTGGCGAAATCTTTCCGGCTGGACCACAATGGTATATAGATGGCGGAGGTGATGATGCAAGTCTGGCGAGCGGACGTGAGAAGAAAGGATGTGCGGCAAGAGCAGATTTCTTCCCGCTGGGAGCGACTCGGCGGACGCGGCCTGATTGCGCGCATCCTGCTCGACGAGGTTCCACCCGACTGCGATTCGTTAGGTCCACACAACAAACTCATCTGGGCGCCGGGATTACTCGTAGGACAGCGCCTCTCCTCATGCGATCGGATCTCAGTTGGCGGGAAGAGCCCGCTCACCGGTGGAGTCAAGGAGAGCAACGCCGGTGGGACGACAGGCTTGATGCTGACCCATCTCGGTATCAAGGCGCTGCTCGTCGAAGGCGCTGCCATGGACGATCTCTGGCATGTCTTGCTTCTGGACTCCCAGGGCGGTCGTTTTGAACCAGTCGACGACCTCGCCGGCGAGGGCGTCTATCAAACCGCGGAGAAAATTCGCCAACGCTATGGATCTGGGATTGGATTAGCCCTCATCGGACCTGGAGGTCAGAGGCAGATGCTCGCCGCCGGTATCCAGAATCTCGACAAGGACGATGAACCCTCACGAATAAACGCCCGTGGCGGCTTAGGCGCATTGATGGGCAGTAAACGGCTGCTGGCAGTCGTTATCGATGTCTCCTCTGGAGAACCCCCCAAGCTTGTTGATGAGACGCTCTTCAAACGTGCACATCAATACTTCGTCGATAAGCTGCTCGAACACCCGCAAACAACCGCCTACGCAGAGTACGGCACCGCGGCGATGACGATGATGTGCGACGGCTTTGGCGCACTTCCAACGCGCAACTTCTCAAGCGGCACCTTCGAGGGCGCACAGGCAATCAGTGGAGATTCGCTGCGCGATCTGCTGCTCGAGCGCGGCGGAGAGAGCCAGACCACGCATGCCTGCATGCCCGGCTGCACTATCCGCTGCTCGAACTG
>SOIH01000037.1 GCA_004376895.1 Anaerolineales bacterium
GATGGTCTGATAATAGGATTATCAACCCAATTCTCCACCTTTTCACCAAGTAGATAGAGATCCAGTTTCAGCTTACGCAGACTCTCGATGTACTCTGCAGCGGTTTTCAATGGCATGATACATCATCTCCCTTCTAGTTTATCCTTGCTCCACTTTACCGTTCATCAGATAATCTCAGCTCTTGACTTCACGGGCTGCGCTCCGCCTAGCAACCAAACAGACAATTCACGGTGCTCCCAACACGAATATAACACATTTATTGTGATGATTGTAATCTGTCGGTAGCCGGATGTGGAAGTCTATCCTACCGCTGAACAAATCGCTATTTCGTTTATTTAACGCAATTACAGGATGCTGTGAATGATTGGTTTCCTTATCAGCACTCTGTCCATCATCTCCCAGTCGTAGTCGAATATCCCCTGCGCGAACGAGGGCTCGTGAGGTGATCGGCGGCGAAAACGGCTGCGCCGATGGCCCCGATCAACTGAGGATCCGCTGGCAATTCAACGAATTCCATGCCCAGCATCTCTTCAAGCTGTTTCACCACCCCAATGTTCTTAGCGATGCCACCCGTGATAGCGATATCCTGCTTAATGTTGAACCTGTAAAGCAGCCGCATTATATGCTTAGCCACATTTCTGGTTATTCCCGCGGCGATGTCCGCGTCATCAATCCCTTCCATCACCAAGTATTTGATTTTAATTTCGGTCATGACGGAACAGGGATGTACCAGGATCGCCGGTCTGGTAGCGCGGAGCGAAAGCGGACCGATCTCGGAGATATCCACACCCAGGCTCTCGGCCATGAGCTCCAGAGCCCTTCCGGTTCCGGCACCACATTTGCCGGTCATGCGGAAATCCCTCAGGAGCCCCTTCTTATCCACACTCAGAACCTTGCAGTCCTGGCCACCGCCATCGATGATGGTTCTTACACTGGGCATGAGCCAAGTGGCGCCCCTTCCATGGCATGATACCTCACTAAGATTGGTCTGGGCAAAGGGCACGATGCCGCGCCCGTATCCGGTGCTTACGCAACGATCTATATCGCTATACAAGAGACCGAGGTTCCCGATCAGGCGGTCCATCACCTCGGTTGCCGAGAGCACGGCATCGGGGCGAACTGGAATTATCTCGGAGCCCAGGATGCCGCCGTTCTCCATCACCACCGCCTTGGCGGTCAGTGCCCCGACATCGCATCCGGCAACAATCATCTTCTATCCACCCCCGGTTTCGTCCCGGCAAGATCGCTCTCCTCCGCCAGCAGTGCAGCGCCAAAGGCAGCAACGATCTGCGGATCGACTCCACCCAGATCGGCAAACTTGAGCCCCAATTGCCTCTCTACTTCTCTCGCCACGACGGCATTCTTGGCTACTCCACCTGTCATTGCCACTTCGGGAAGGATATCGATCCTTCTGGCCACGCTTGCTATCTTGGCTGCTACTGACAGGATAGTCCCGGCCAATACATCAAACCGGCTGTGCCCCTCATTGATGAGCGATATCACTTCGCTCTCGGCCAACACCACACACGTGTTCGTTATCCGAATAGGATTCTCCGAGGCAAGCGAACAGGCGACCAACTCCTCCATCGTAAATTCCAATGCCTTTACCATCACTTCGATGAACAGCCCTTTTCCGGCGGCACAGTCCTCAACGATGGCTGTCTCAAGCAGATCCCCGTTCTGTCCGATATTGGAAGCTAACAGGGTATGACCCCCGACATCGATTACTGTTCTGACCTGCGGATTCAGCACTCTTAAGCCCCGAAGAAGGCAGGTTATATCTGGAGCAGTCCGATCGGCGAAGCGAACGGCCTTATGGCCGAATCCGGTAGATAGGCACGGGATGACCCCATCCCCCGATACCCCGGCTCTGCGTAAAGCCCCTTCCATCGCCGCCGCAGCTGCCTTATGGGGAAAGCTCTTGTAGGGGACGATTTCGCAGGCGAGGATAGTCCTGTTCTCAGTGATAACTACCTTTGCCGTACATATCCCCAGATCGCATCCAGCATATATAAACCGTTGTTGTTTCTTCGCATCGCCCGACATAGCAGAGCACCCCGTTAGGCCGTGGTAACGTAGCTGGCGTCCAAAATCTCGTCCACCGTAATTCAGTTAGCCTTTTCTAGCCCGGGCACACAGCTCCTCAATCTCGATCTCATTGTAGTAGGTTCCGATGTCCTCCAGTCGATGGGCATCGCTATTAGTTAGCAGGATCAGGTTATGCTTCTTGGCCAACTCCTTTATCTGCTCCTCTGTCAGGCCGTCGCGATCGTGCAGTGGGTTCTTCAACTCGATGCCATGTATGCCCTCGTCTATATACTGGCTAAGGTCCTTTATATAAGGATGGCCGGGATGAGCGATAAACCTGAAAATCAGATCGTCAGGTAAGTATAGCTCAACCACATGGATCACCCCCGGCTCACTGCCCAACAGCATCCTGGCAAGTTCCTGGCCAGGGACGACCACTACCTTGCCGTCCAAATGGGTATCGACAATCTCTTTTACCTTATGGCCATAGTAGTTGGTGTAGTGCTCGGTAACAGCGATCCCGTCCAGCCCTTTCCTCTTCACCGCAGCCATAATCCGCTCCACGATCTCCAATGTGGGGGTTGGGCAGGCTGTCGCCTCGCGGCAATGGGTGTGCAGGTCAATCTTCAAATTGCTACCACTAATCGGTTAGATAATATCCAGGAATAATTCTAGCAGCTGGCGTAGTTGACGGTCAAGGTCACCTCGTCAGTGGGAACCAGTGGAAAGGGGTGCATTACACAAAACGCTAGAA
>SOIH01000297.1 GCA_004376895.1 Anaerolineales bacterium
GTTGTGGTTCAAGCAGCTGCGAGTAGATCGCGTCCTCAGACCGCTCTAACCTCTCTGTCCTCATCGTCGAAGCCAATTGAATATTTTGATTTTTTTTGACCCTCATCCAAATTGCATGGGCGACCAAGTGGATTTGCGTTGCTTTCTCCCCCCAGAGCCGAACCTCCGGGATCAGCATGGCAGGTTCCTGGCCAATGTCATTCTGAGGAGCAGAGCGACGAAGAATCTCGTTCTGGGCAGGAAGTACCCGTAGGTTCGAAGAATGAGATGCTTCGCTTCGCTCAGCATGACATGTTCCCACAATCTGTCATTCCGAGGAGCAAAGTGACGAGAAATCCCTGAGACGACACAATGCCTCGTGCGTGAATCTACGGAAGGGGAGGAATCCCTTCGTTTCCATAGATAGAGCCGACGAAAGCGATATCATAGGGATTTCTCGCTTCGCTCGAAATGACATTTGGTGGTGCAGATCGCTTCCCGTCATTGCGAGGAACGAAGTGACAAAGCAATCTCCTCCTTAATATATGGGAGGGGCATTGCTTCGACGGGTAATAACCTCCCGCAGGTTTGAAACCTGCGGGAGTTTAACACACGCATCTCAAATCGAAGAGCGAGCCTGTCGCCTACCCTTCTGCAAACGTTAACTCAAGGGGATCTCAAATTCGGGCGCACACACGGGTGCGCCCCTACAACCCCCCGAACGCGTAGGGGCCGACCCATGTGTCAGCCCGCCACCATCTCACAAACCCCTACCTCCCATTTTCTAATAAAAAAGCGCCCACGGTTGTGGGCGCCTGTCATTTTTATTTGGGAATCACCACCAGATGCGGAAGGAGTCGCTCGTCCTCGTGAGAACTGTTCCTGATGAAACATAGATATCCAAATCAACCTGCGCACCGGGTGTCTGCCCCTCAAATTCAATTTCAAGTTGGGTGACACCGTCCTCGTCGGTGGGCGGGAAAACGAGCGTGCGAGCTTCATCAGGGAAATTCGCAACGAGGGTCACTGCCGCAGAGGAGACTGGTAAAAGATTCTGATCACGGACGACGACATACACTAGCTGCGTATCTGAACTTCCGGTGATGGGCTTTGCCACAGAAGCATGTGGTTTGAGTTCAACCACTTCGTACATCAAGGCATTGCTGGGAGCTTTTGGTCGCAGGAGGCCGTCGTCGTAATCCATCACCTCAAAATGGACCCGCCCAAGAGGCGCCACCAGAACTTGCTGCCCTGGTGGATTTTCCGGATACCAGTCCAGCCGGAATCCCTGGAAGTATTGAACCAGGCGATCATTTTCAATGGTGAATTCTGATACAGGGTAGCCAAAAAGCTCTGGTCCTCCACGCTCACGGTAGAAATCCAGGAACATGAAGCAGACACTATGGCCCGTAAGCGAGTAGAACTCACAGTCGGCGCTGGACCTGATGGAGAGTGGATCGGCGACATCCAATGCCCGGTCGCCGACAAACAAAATTCCCAATTCCTTCAGGCGAACCTGCATATCATCAGAGGCTGGATCTGGAAAAAGCTCCATCCGGCTGTTCTGGGTGTATTGGATCACCAATCCAGTCCAGTAATCCACAAAAGCATCAGTGATGGGGAAGCCGAGAATGCCCAGACCGCCATGGCGGTCGAAATACTCGACGAACTCGGCATCGAGTGTATGCCCGGTCTCAGAGAAATAGCGACCAGACCCGCTCTGGGCCATCACTGGGAGCCCGATGCCAAGCAGCAGGAGTAATACAATACAATAGGGCAGGATGCGGCGAATCCTGATGGAGGAGCCCCTTTCTTGACTATACGAACCAATTACAAGCTTAGATACTTCTCGCGTTCGGCGCAACAGGACCGGGGTACTATCTACTCAAGGTCTCCAGATCGCATGCGCAAGTAGGAATCGTAACGTTCCGGATCGATCTCTCCTTTTTCAAGGGCCGCATTGACGGCGCAGTTCGGTTCATGAGTATGGGTGCAATCGCTGAACTCACACTCGGCTACCAGCGCCCGGATCTCCGGAAAATAGGCGTCAAGCTCTTCCGGCTCGATATCCCAGAGGGCGAAAGCCTTCAAACCAGGAGTATCCGCTACATAGCCCCCGTCAGTAAGCTTCAGAAGCTCCGGAACGACCGTTGTGTGCCGGCCTCTCCCGGTGGCAAGGCTGATCTCACTCGTGCGCAATCCCAATCCAGGTTGGATCATATTAAGGAGGCTTGTCTTTCCCACGCCCGAGGGACCCGCCATAACAGAGAGTTTTCCTTGTAGCGCCTTGCGAACGGCGCGCACGCCTTTGCCGGTCTTAGCGGAGGTGTAAAGGACCGGGTAACCAAGCTTCACATAAATGCCGAAGGCTTGCTTGGCGGTGCGCGGGACAACCAGGTCTATCTTGTTGGCGCAGATCAAAGCCGGAATTTCTTCTCGCTCGGCAACAACGAGCAAGCGATCCAGCATTCGAAAGTTAGGGTCAGGGTCGGCGCACGCGAAGACGAAGACGGCTTGATCCGGATTCGCAACCAGAACTTGTTCGATCCCTGACCGACCCGGTGCCTTGCGGGAGAGCACGCGCACTCGCTCCTCCACAACTTCAATCGTCGCCAAGCCCTCCGGTTGTCTGCGTATCTGAACACGATCGCCCAGCGCTGCGGCATCGCTCTCCATTCGTTCCTTCATGAGCCGACCGCGCAATTTCGAGGGGATGATCCCCTGCTCGGTTTCAATGTCGAAAATACCGGATTGGGCTTTAACAATCAGCCCAGGGAGAAGATCGGCTTTAGGCATTTTTCACGGCGCCGGAGTTTCTTCCGCTTCTTCGTCCGGCTCAGGAGTCCTATCAACCCAGATACGAGACTCCCAGGGATAAAGCGTGAGCGGCCGACCCTTGAAATACGTCTCGACGATTCGCCGAAAGACCGGGGCAGCCCAATCCGACCCTTCGCCCTGGTTCTCCAAGATAACCGCAATGGCGATATCGGGTTTGTCCTCTCTCTCCTCGTAGGTATAACCTGTGAACCAGGCATGCGGCTCGCCTTCCGTAGAGGCTGTTCCCGTCTTCCCGGCGACATTGAGGTTGAGGCCAAGGAACTTGCGGTAAGCAGTTGCCCCGGACTTCTCGACTACGTTTACCATCGCCTCTTGGATCGCCGCAATGTTTTCCGGGCTCACCGGAAGCTGCGCCTGAGGATCCGGCACGAACTCGTGCAGCACATCACCCTCGGCGTTCTGTATCGCCAGCACCAACTGCGGGCGATAGAGCGTTCCACCATTCCCGATTGCAGCAGCGTAACGGGCGACCTGGAGGGGCGTCACTAAGAGAACACTCTGACCGATCGCCAACTGCACCGGATGCCGCGCCGCCCACTCCTCGCCAAGTGTTTCGGCGCTGTTCTCCGGGCTCGGAACCTGCCCCGCATCGTCCCCAATCTCGATACCCGTCGTTACTCCCAGCCCAAATGCCGCAGCCATATCAGGAATGGCGCTGGGGAGACTCTTGATATAAAGATCCAGACCGATGTGCCAGAACCAGGGGTTGCAGGATTTCTCCAAGCCTCCTATCAGCGTCAATTCACCGGCAGCAGGCAGTTCTTTCTCAACGCGCCAATCATAGCCTGTCCATCCCGGCAGCTCAGTGAATTCCAGACCGCAGTTGTAGACCGTGTCGGGGTTGTAGTACTCAGTCTCCAATGCAGCAGCCATCGTCACGACCTTAAACACGGAACCAGGAGCATACAACCCTTGAGTCGCCCGATTGATGTAGGGTTGGTTGGCGGTGTTTAACATCTGAAAACCGCCATTCGATCCATTGGGGTTCTGGAAATCGAAAAGGCTGGGGTCGAATGCGGGCGAAGAGGCCATGGCAAGCACCGCACCTGTGTCGCGTTCTAAAACGACCACAGCGCCCCGGAAACCTTCTATCGACCGCTGCGCTATTTCCTGTAGGTCACGGTCGAGTGTCGTATAAATAGCGTACGGCAGTCCTGGATCGCGATTAGCCATCGCTTGCAGCACCTGGCCATTGGTGTCGACCAGGTAGAGCGTCCCACCCGGCACGCCGCGCAGCTCATCTTCGAACGCCGCCTCGATCCCGATACGACCGATGAATTCATCACCCTGATAGCCCTGCGCTAAGCGGTCTTCGTATTCAGCCTCCTGAATCTGGCTCACATAACCCACAGCGTGTGGCGCAGCGCCTCCTGCAAATGGCGTGAGCCCACCACCGTAATAGTAGCGGGTGCTGTATGTGCGAACTCGAACACCGCCGACCGAAACGAGCAAACCGCCGACGGTGTTGTAGTCATCATATGGTGCAACGCCAAGCGGGGTGAAGAAATCCGTCCCCCGAAAGGATTCATAGCGCTCTAGGATTGAATCCGTCGATACCAAATCAAACAAGCGACGGAGGGTGGAGAGCATCGTCTCTTCGGCTTCTTCGTCGCCGATCTCATTCGGGACGATCCACAAGGCGGCGGCATTATCCTGACCCGCGGCCGCCTCTGCGGCGAATGCCTGGTTGTTCCGGTCATAGATATTCGCCCGCGCAGGTGTGATAGTGGTAAGACTCAAACCGTTGCCCCCCTCGAGTTCGGGCAAAATCATGGCGTCGGTCCAGGCCACTCGCCAGTCCTCGCCTGCGGAGCGCGTCAGGTCCATGCGCGTCTCACGGCTGATCTCTCCTACAGACGCGCTTGTGAGAACGATGCGGTAACGCACCTCAGCGCGCTGTGGGCTGTTTACAAGAGCGGATACGATTTGAAAATCGACATCCACAAACGCCCCTCCCCGCATAACCTCTTGGACGCGGCCTGTGAAGGCCTCCTCGCTCAGTCCATCCTGTGTAAGCGGGCTAAGGAGCGCGTACATCCCCGCATAGTCACCCGCTTTCCAGGTATCCAGGAAGTGCCGAGCGGCTGAGTCTGGATCCGGTGCGGATTCAGTGGTCTGTAAAGGATCTGGAAGCGTAGGTGTTCCAGTCAACCCCGGGTCGGTGGGGCGAAAGAGTCCACAACTGCTGATGAGCATCGCCAAAATTAGGAGCAGGATCGGGATTCGTCTCACAATTTACCTCTCAGGATCTCCTGATAGACGCTACAATCATACCCCGTATATGCAATACAGCGAGAGGGGAGATCAACCGCCAGATCGTGCCCCAGGCGCCCCAAAGCGCGCTGCAGGTGGCACAACGGGAGCCCCATCACATTCGCGAAGCATCCCTGCATCTGGCTCAGCTTCACCGGATTGAATTCGCGGTCCTGTATCCCATAGGCGCCCGCTTTATCGAGCGGTGAACCGCCCGCGATATAGGCCTGAAGCGCTTCGTCATCATATGCCCGCATCGGGACGACAGTTTTGCACGTCTCAACAATTTCTTCCTCGCTGGCTGGTTGGAGAAATACCAGCGCAGTGATGACCTCATGCTTTCGATCCCGAAGCATTAGAAGCATCCGCTCTGCATCACTCGCGTCCACCGGTTTGCCTAAAATTATGCCGCCGTCTATCACGACAGTATCGGCTGCGAGGACAAGCTCGCAGGTGGGGCACTCGGTCGCGGCTGCCCGAGCTTTCGTCCGCGCAAGTCGGATAGCCAGCGCCTCCGCCCGCTCATCTACCTGAACCATCTCGTCGACCGGGACTGGGTAAATCTCAACATCCCAGCCAGTCAGCTCCATTAACTCACGGCGGCGAGGCGAACCTGAGGCCAAGAGCAACTCACAAGTCATAAATAACGAGTCCTATACCGTTTGCAATCCTTGATCAATTCTTTGGCCCTCCTGGCTGCAAAGTGATGTTTCCAGCCCAATTCATTACAGCACATCTGCATCCAACACATGTGCGAAACCAATTGGTGCAGGGCAAATTCGGCAACCCGCGAATTCTAACATACCCGGCAGATGCGAAGAATCCACAGTGACACATCGGGGTTCTCAGCCCTGTACAACCCGATGGTACAATGACCGAATGGACCTGTTTGACCACGCAATGAAGGACCGCATAGTCCGCGAAGCCCCGCTCGCCGCCCGCATGCGACCGCGCACCCTGGATGAATTCGAGGGTCAGGAAGAAATTGTCGGAGAAGATCGCCTTCTTCGGCGCGCTATCCAAGCAGACCGTCTCTTCTCTTCGATACTCCTCTGGGGACCGCCCGGAACCGGAAAAACCACACTGGCGATGATCATCGCCAACACCACAGAATCCCATTTTGTAACGATCTCAGCTGTTCTTGCCGGGAAAGCAGATCTCCGGCGCATCATCAAGGCGACAGAGGAGCGGCGCAAACTATACGGCAAGCGAACGATCCTCTTCGTGGATGAAGTCCATCGCTGGAATAAAGCTCAACAGGATGCACTCCTGCCTCACGTCGAGACTGGGACCATCACCCTTATCGGTGCGACGACTGAAAACCCATATTTCGAGGTGATCGGCGCCCTGGTCTCGCGCTCACGAATTTTCCAGCTGCGTCCGCTTGAGGATGAGGATGTGCACCGGGTTATCCAGCGCGCCCTCACCGACCTCGAGCATGGATACGGCAGCAGACAGGTTCAGCTCGATCAAAATGCTCTGGAGCACTTGATCCGCGTGTCGGGTGGGGACGCACGCAATGCGCTCAACGCGCTCGAATTAGCTGTGGAATCCACGCCCCCTGATGAGAATGACCTAATCCACCTCACGTTAGATGTTGCCCAGGAATCCATCCAGCGCCGCGCGGTCTTGTATGACAAAGACGGCGATGCGCATTACGACACCATCTCGGCCTTCATCAAATCAGTGCGCGGTTCCGATCCAGATGCCGCGCTCTACTGGTTGGCGAAGATGCTCTACGCCGGCGAAGACCCGCGTTTCATCTTGCGGCGGCTGTTGATCCTGGCAGCGGAGGACATCGGTCTGGCTGACCCAATGGGCCTCGTCGTCACCTCCGCCGCCGTCCAAGCCTTCGAATTCGTTGGGTTACCAGAGGGGGTATATGCCCTCGTTGAGGCTACGCTCTACCTGGCAACCGCTGCAAAATCGAATACCACAAGCGCCTATTTCAAGGCCTATAAATACATCGAGGAAAAGGGGGTTGTTGAAGTTCCACAGCACCTAAAAGATGCCAACCGCGATGGAAAAGCTCTCGGGCACGGGAAGGGATATAAGTATCCACACACTCATCCCGGGCACCATATCGGGCAGGGTTATTTGCCTTCCTCGCTCCTCGGGACCTATTTTTATCGCCCCTCCGAACAAGGTTACGAGGCGCAGGTTGCTGAACGGCTTGACCGATGGCGCGCGGCGCAGCGGAAGGCATTAGATCTTGATGGCACGCTCGAGCCATCCGATCTCGCCGATCAAGAGATCGATGCGATCAAGAAAAAACACACGATGCGCAGAAACAGACCGACCTAACGGGGTATTGATGACCACCTTCTATCTCATCCGTCACGGACACAATGATCTCCTAGGAAAGCGCAAACTTGCTGGGCGGATGCCGAACATCCACTTGAGTGAAGAAGGACACCGTCAGTCTGAGGCGCTCGGGCAGATACTCTCTTCTGTCAAGTTCAAGGCGCTCTATGCCAGCCCGCTGGAACGAGCTATGGAAACCGCTGTACCGCTGGCTAGCGACCAGGGTCTCGAAATTATCATCCGGGAAGGTTTGCTCGAAATCGATTATGGCTCTTGGCAGGGGCATTCGCTCAAGGCTTTGCGCCGGCGAAAACTCTGGCCGATACTTCAAAATTCGCCATCACTGGCCAGGTTCCCAGAGGGCGAGTCTTTCCCAGAAGCTCAATCGCGCGTCGTCGCCGAGCTCGAAGCGCTTCGTTCTTTGCATAGCGGCAAGAAGGGGAACATCGCCTGTGTGTTCCACTCAGATCCAATCAAACTCGCCATCGCTCATTATCTCGGTCTGCCACTAGACTTATTTCAGCGTATAACGATTTCTCCCGCTTCAATAAGCGTGCTGGCGATAAGCGATAGCGGCATCCACATTATCGGTCTGAACGATACTCGCGCGACGTACGGCACGCCGGGCGTTTGATATACTTCATTCGGCAACGCGATGATAAGTCAAACCATTCATGTGCTAAACACGGAACCTTAGATGGCGGGAATCCAGTACGAACTCAAACCCGTTGATCGGATCACAACCGGGACTATTGGCAGTCCCGGCAAACGCGTTTTCTATCTACAGGGGCGCGCGGGGGATCAACTGGTCACGCTTATTGTCGAAAAACAGCAGATTCAATCGCTAGCTATTGGCATTGAGGAATTCCTAGGTGAGCTGCACAAACGCCTCCCTGATCTACTTGAATCTTCTCGGGATTACATCGAGAAAGAGATGGCGCTCGAGGAACCTATCGATCCTGCCTTCCGCGTGGGTCACATCGGGTTAGGCTATGATGAGGAAAGCGACATGCTCATCCTTGTTGCCCGGGAGATCCAACCCCTCGATGAAGACCCTGAGGAGGCATCTACCGCTCGTTTCTGGTGCAGCCGCTCGCAATTACGCCGGATGTGCAGCTGGGGTTTGGACTTGTCCGCTCGCGGAAGACCAATATGCGGCAATTGCGGTGAGCCCATCGACCCGCAAGGTCATTTCTGCCCAAAGAAAAACGGTCATAAACGCTGACTTTCAATCTCCACCCGGGCGTGCCGCTGCTTCCTGAAATTCTCCTGTTTAGATCGCACACATCAATAAACGTGCAGATGAATATTTTCGAGCCTAATAACCTTGAAGCGATAACCCGCCTCCTCAATACAGGTGAAATCGGGGTTGTGGGCCAGGTGACCTGGGGATCGAACTTCACCTTTCTCGTCCAGATCGAAGGAGATCATGGTGGAATCCCGGCGATTTACAAACCGGCACGAGGCGAGCAACCGCTCTGGGATTTCCCCCATGGCTCACTCGCCGACAGGGAAGTGGCGGCCTACCTCACGAGCCAGGTATTGGGCTGGGAACTCGTCCCACCGACTGTACTGCGCGAGGACGCACCTGCTGGTCCAGGCTCACTACAACTCTACATCGATGTCGATCCCGATCGTCATTACTTCACATTCAACCAAGAGGAAAAGGGACGATTGCGCCCCACGGTGCTGTTCGACATCATCATTAACAACGCTGATCGTAAATCCGGTCATATTCTCTTCGGCGAGGCCGATCATATTTGGTTAATCGACCACGGCCTCTGCTTCCACGATGAGGAGAAACTGCGCACGGTGATCTGGGACTTCGCCGGCGAGCCCATTCCCGACGAGCTGCTGGATCGCGTTCGTCTGTTGCGGGATCAACTGGAGTCAGAAAATGATGTTTACGATGATCTTTCGCAATTGCTTATCCGGACTGAACTTTACAAATTTCGAGAACGCATAGATCGAATCCTGAGATCGCCCATCTTTCCCTCACCCGGCTCAGGCCGCCCTTACCCTTGGCCGTTGGTATAATCCGTCCCTGGTTATTCTGGAGTAATTCCCCCAATGGACACATATAGATTCGCTCTCCTTGGTTTCGGGAACGTCGGCCAGGCGTTCGCGCGGTTGCTGCTGGCGAAACGAGATGAACTTCAAACCCAGCACGATTTGCGCTGGCAGGTCGTCGGGATCATGACGGGTCACCATGGGGCGGCGGTTAATCCAGACGGGATAGACCTCGAGAGTGCGCTGGCGATGATCGATGCGGGTGATTCACTCGACCTGCTATCCACGGAGCCAACACCACAAAACGGCGTCGAGTTCATTCTTTCATGCAATGCGGACGTCCTTTTTGAGAACACCCCCGTTAGTTACCACGACGGTCAGCCGGCGATCGAACACATCTCCGCCGCGCTCTCCACCGGCATGCACGCCATCACAGCGAATAAAGGTCCGGTCGTCCACGCCTACCGCGAACTCACGAGGTTGGCGCAGGCGCATGGGCGGAAATTCCTCTTCGAATCTACGGTTATGGATGGTGCACCGGTGTTCTCTCTCTGGCGAGAAACCCTTCCTGCAGCAGAACTCCAATCCTTCCGCGGAGTCCTTAACTCGACAACTAATCTCATCCTGACATTAATGGAGCAGGGGAAGACCTTCGAGGAAGCCGTCGCCTACACCCAGTCGATCGGCATTGCCGAAACTGATCCCACCGGCGACATCGAAGGTTGGGATGCGGCTATCAAGGTGTCAGCCCTCGTCACCGTACTTATGGACGTGAATCTGAAACCATCCGACGTCGAGCGAAAGGGGATTGAGTCCCTCCACAGTGAGGACATTAGATCTGCTTCAGCAGAGGGGAAGCGGTGGAAACTCATCTGCCAGGCCGAAAGAACAAACACAGGGATTTCGACATCTGTACGCCCCGAATTGCTCGATCCCAGCGACCCGCTCTACAGTGTGATGGGGACCTCCTCTGCCGTGACCTTTCATAGCGACATCCTCGGCCCGCTCACGATTACCGAGTCCGATCCGGGACCTCACACAACAGCCTACGGCCTTCTCGCCGATTTCATCAATGCCGTGCTGTAATTCCAATCTTTGCCGAGATCATTCCGTCTTGACCAAGATCAAGAATATGTTGTAAAATTTCCCTATCTTATGAAAGGAGGGCGCACCCTATGATGATACTTAAAGTGAAAATCGTGTCGGCGGTTCAAAGCCACACAGATATCGGCTCTGGTTTCGTCTTACCCACGCGGAGTGCGCCTATCGACAGATAGATCCTGACGAATCTGTCCTACTGATGGCCGCGGGCGCTCTCCAGTGCCCGCGGTTTTTTGTTTCACTAAAACGACTCATTTGCGTGGAGTGCAGTCGAGCCAAGTGTGCAGGAGAAGAAGAATTCGTCTATCGAATAGTTGAGGCGACACTGATCAATAATAGGTAACTCCAGCTGTTATTAATTGGGTGAACCGCAGGCAAGATGCTGCGGATCACTTTGAGGTGTGAGATGAAAGAGAAAGCAAATCCTGATCTGAAAAACCTGGCCTATGCTCCCGAAATACCGGGATTAACTTTCCGGGGCTATTCAGGTCCACAAGAACATGAACGGATCGCTGCTGTCATCCAGCACTGCCTGGATGCGGATGGCGTGTCTGAGGTCATCACTGCCGACGACATCGCTCGCCGGTTCACCCACATGCAGAACTTCAATCCAACTCAGGATGTTCTGCTCGCGGAGATCTACGGGGATCTAATCGGCTATGTCCAGATGAACTGGCTCCGGGAGTCAAACGGCGATGTCATCTTTCGGCACCGTGGTTGCGTCCTCCCCGAGTGGAGGCGAAAAGGGATTGGGTCAACCCTGCTGCTTTACACTGAGGACCATTTGAAAGGTCTGGCACACCACGCCCCGAAAAGCGGCTTGCGATTTTTCGAAGATGCTCTGGCGGACACCGAGAGTGATAAGCAAGCTCTGCTGAAAAGGGCGGGTTACCAACCTGCCCGCTATTTTATTGAGATGGTACGTCCACTTGATGCTGATATCCCTGAAATTGAATTGCCCGAGGGTCTCGAGATCCGTCCTGTTAATCCGGATCAGTATCGGACCGTCTTCGAGGCCGCCGATGAAGCTTTCCAAGACCATTGGGGGCACGTCCCGGGGACGGACTCTGAATATCAATGGTGGATTGAAAGCCCCGACTTTCAACCCGAGCGCTGGAAAGTTGCATGGGATAATGGCCAGGTCGCCGGCATGGTTTTGAACTATATCAATGCCGAGGAAAATGAACGCTTCAACCGAAAACGATGTTATACGGAAGACATCAGCGTTCGTCGCCCTTGGCGCCGACGCGGTCTGGCACGGTCGTTATTGGCACAAAGCCTGCAGATGTTTAAAGATGAGGGTATGGAGGAAGCTGCACTGGGGGTGGATACCGACAATCCAAGCGGCGCTTTGGGCTTATATGAAAATCTTGGATTTCAAAACATCAAGCTATGGACGGCCTATCGCAAGCCGATGGTATAGACAAACTGTGAATATCAAGAGGCACGCACTCGATATCCATCGATGGAGACAAAGATGACTGAGCCCATTTTCAATAAACTAGCTAACGCTGGCTACACGATCCGCCCGGCAAACTTGGATGACATCGAGGGTTCGGTGGAGATGTTTAACCTTTGTTCAAAGGCGATGATCGGCGCTCCCGAGTTTAAGGTTGAGCGCTATACGAAGGAATGGCAGACTCCGAACTTCGACCTTCAACGCGACACCAGACTTATTATCACCCCCTCAGGGCAAATCGTTGGATGCATTGAAGTATGGGATGTGCTGGAGCCGCCCGTCCACCCCTGGATTTGGGGGCGCGTCCACCCGGAGTGGGAAGGCAAGGGCATTGGAACGGCGATGATGGGATGGGCGTTGGAACGAGCACGCGAGGCAATACCCCGCGCTCCCGAGGGAGCACGCGTCGCCGCACGCGCTGGAACCGTAAATACGTACTCTCCAGCTAAGGAACTGCTCCAGAATTTAGGTATGAAAACCATCCGCTATGGATGGGACATGTTGGTCGACCTTAATGAAGAGCCACGCGCGCCTTTATGGCCGGATGGAATCTCAGTCCGGAATATACAGCACCCGGAGGATACCGAAGCCGTCTACCGGGCAGAAGATGAGGCATTCCAAGACCATTGGGGATATGTTGAAACTCCCTTCGAAGAGGGATTCAAACAATGGAAACATTATGTGTTTGAAATCCGCAAACCCGACCCTGCTTTATGGTTCCTGGCCATGGACGGGGATGAAATTGCCGGCATGGTATCGTGTCGAGCGGAGTCAGATGACGATCCGGACAAAGGTTGGGTGAGTGTCTTAGGTGTTCGGCGGCCATGGCGGCGCCGAGGCCTGGGGTTAGCCTTGTTGAGACAAGTTATTGGCGAATTTTATCGCCGCGGGAAACCACGCGTAGGTTTGGGCGTCGACTCAAACAATCTCGCCGGCGCGACGAAGCTGTATGAGAAGGCGGGCATGCATGTACAGCGAGAGTATGTCACCTACGAGAGCGAACTTCGTACTGGAGAGGAACTCCAGAAAGAGTGAAAATACAGTAGCGTGCAATACAGCATGACCTGGCAGGTGTATCACTCGCCGTATGTCTACTACAATGCACGGGAACTTACTTAGGGTATATTTAGGGCAATCCTAATATCTTCAATGAATTGGAGCAGCAATAGCATGGACAAACCCGCCCCCTTCAAGGCCATCCTCTGGGATCTAGGAGGCGTCCTGCTGCGCACCGAAGACTGGGAACCGCGTCGTCGCTTGGACGAGATGCTGGATCTGCCGAACGGAAATATATACAAACTCGTCTTCGAGAGTGAGATGAGTCGTAAGGCGACCATAGGTGAAGCTGCCAATGACGATATTTGGATGTGGGTGGGTGAGCAGCTCGAACTTTCGAGTGATGAATTAGCAAACGTGAGAGATGAATTCTGGTCTGGCGATCAGATTGACATAGGTTTGATCCGTTTTATCCGCGCTCACAAAACCGGAACCAAAATGGGGCTATTATCTAATGGCTGGCCTTCGACTCGACGCTTCCTCGAAGAACGCTGGCATATAGCAGATATCTTTGACGACATCATCATTTCTGCCGAGGTTGGATTAGCAAAGCCCGACCGGCGGATCTATCAATTAGCCCTCGATCGACTGGGTGTTGAAGCGGAACAAACCATCTTCATTGACGACTTCGATGAAAACATCCGGGGAGCGCGTGAACTGGGTATCCATGGAATCCACTTTCAAACCCCTCAGACCGTCTTGAAAGAGCTGAAAGATCTTCTCGACCTCACAGTCTAAACTATCCATCGTCCGAGAGAACAAAGCTTGCGTTACCCTGCAGAACTGATAAATCAACGCTGCAGATAATCAAAGTTCAAAACCGCTGGTATACTCAATTTGCTATCCATTGCAGTTCATGACAGAATTGGGGGGTTCTTACCAGTACTATTTGAAACATGTGTGGGTTGATCCAAGTCTCACATTCAGAAATGCCTCCGCAGCCTGTTTCAAAGGGGGACACGAAGTTTCCACATGAATAAATCATTACAACCTCTGCTCTCTCGTAAGATGATCCTCTTTCTCATCGGACTCACTTTCGCTGAGGCGACGCGGGCGATGACCGCGGTGCAGATCCCGGTCTTCTTGCGTGAAATCGGAGCGAGCGTCAGTCAGGTCGGGCTTTTTTTTACCCTGACACTGATCGTACCGCTAGCGCTCGGGATTTTCGGAGGTTGGCTATCGGATTCGATCGGCCGCTTACGGGCGATCTTGTTCGGGAGTCTTGTGGGGATCCTCGGATACCTGCCGTTTGCTTTCGCACACCGATGGGAAGTAGCCCTTATCGGTCCATTGATCCTGGCGGTGGCAACATCTTTGATCCAACCATCCTTCCGAGCCTATATCGCCGACACTTGCCCCGCGGAGACCCGCGGCCGCGTTTTCGGTCTCAGCAAATCATTTATCGCTGCAGCCTGGATCCTCACCCCACCCCTGGGCGGCTTCCTGGCAATGAACTTTGGGTCCCGAACGATGTTCCTCGCAGCGGTTTTTCTTTACGGCATCGCCGCCGTCATTTTTATTTTCCTTTTACAATCAGAGAAAATAAAGACCAGCGCACCATCGAAAAAGCCCAACCTGAAGTCACTCAGGGGATCCTTCGCTCAGATCTTCCCGATTGTCTTCGCTGGAGGGCTGTTAACCTGGATCATGATTTCAGATGGCATCCGTGTCTTCGCGACGAATCTTTCTTTCAACCTCCTGCCTGTTTACCTGAGTGATATTGGCCTAATTGACAAGCAGGGTATTGGTATGCTTGAGGGTCTGCACGGCATCGCCTGGTTCATCGCTGCTCCAATCGGCGGGTGGCTCTCCGACAAATCGAGCGAACGGAACGGTTTCATGCTTGGAGCGGCGGTCTTCCTCTCCTCGTTCCTTGTTTTCATCCTCGCAGGAGGCTTCGGAGCCTTTGCCCTCTCATGGGTCATCATGGGAATCGGCGCTGCATTTCTAGACCCGGCCTATAATGCGCTCATCGCTCGTGGAGCACCTGCACATCTTCGCGGCGTTGCATATGCTTTGGTACCCGCACTCATTGGCCTGGTCGCACTTCCTGCACCCTGGATCGGCGGCCAGATCTGGGAAGCCACCAGCCCCAAGATTCCATTCCTCGCAACTTTTCTCCTCGGTTCCCTTGTTCTCATCCCGGCGTGGTTCAAACTGCGCGTACCCACCGATGATGGTATCGCTCCAGCGGAACCCGCACAATAGAAGCTCTCAATTTCCAGATCCCCAGCCTAACGACTGAAACCCCAGAGTTCCTTGGGGTTATCTTAGCCGCGAACTAATGTAGCTCCCGCAGGGAAGCATCTCATTCACAATGTCTTTGCTTGATTCTTGAACGAAGCGTTAAAGGGGTGAGCCCCCTGCCATTCACCGGGTGGCCGGCATTGCCGCGTTCGCCGGTAGGTCCCAACTTCTTCGCCGCAGCGAAAGGGCGTTCCTCCAGTCGGTCGGCGCTTTCATCTTGATCGCCTCAACTAGCTGCGGATCAATCAGATTAGCCGGAGGTTGCCACGGCATACTGGGACGTGCAGCCCTTTGGTGGCCTGGGGCTCATTACACCTTAACTTTAGACACCTCGCGCCTGAGAGTCAATCAGTGATTCGCTTAAAAAATTCCGGCACACACCTGCATCAGGAAAGAATCAATGGTTGTTTGGGCTATAATCTCGACTATCCTCCCGCAATGAGATGTTTTCTTCTAAGAGAATCCTTCTTCTCCTTGTGTGAGCATTCCACTCACGACCGCACCGTGGCAGAATCGAGGGCGCGGTGGGGATCTAGAACCAAATATGGTGGCACAACCAACAGATTAGCCTTGTTGGAAGATCGTCACAACGGTGGATGATCCACGGAAATCAGTATCGAAAATGAACACATGGTGTTGTTAACCATAAGGCGCTGGTTATTAGCGGTTGAGCACCTCTCGATTGTTGAACTTTCCGTAATCGACATGCATAATATTGAACGTACTTTAGACATGAGAAACAACGATCCTCATTCATATTAGTGAATAACTAGGAGCAAACATCCATGAGCCCTCGAGTGAAATTGATCTTCAATCCCTGTGCTGATCGGGGTCGGTCCTCGGATCTCGAAACGACTGTGCAGCACATTATCGACAAACACGACGGTGCAGAATGGTCTACAACAGAATACCCTGGCCACGCAACCGAACTCGCCGAGCGGGCCGCGCAAGATGGATTCGATGTCGTCGCCGCGATTGGTGGCGATGGCACCGTCCATGAAGTAGTAAACGGTTTGATGCGGGTTCCTGAGGATCAGAGACCTCTTCTCGGTTCAGTGCCCATCGGCTCTGGGAATGATTTTTCATCAAATGTCGGAGCTCCGGAGGAAATTGAGGTCGCGCTCGAGCGTGTCTTCAATGGGGAGACAAAGACCATCGACATCGGCTTAGTCACGGATGGTTCTGGTCGATCAGAGTACTGGAACAATACGATCGGAATCGGCTTTGACGCCGCGGTTACGGTTTATTCCTATAGAATCACTCGGTTGCAGGGATTCACTATGTATCTCTGGGCGGTGATCCAAACGATCTTTCTCCACCACCACGCGCCCAGAATGAAAATCGTAACGGACCAGGAAGAGATCGATGAGAATGTCCTCATGTTCGTCGCCTGCAACGGACCCAGGGAAGGCGGCGGCTTCTATGTCGCCCCGGATGCTGTCTTCGACGATGGTCTTTTTCACTACGCGATGATTGAGAACGTGTCCCGCCCGATGATGTTCCGCTTGATCCCAGAGGTGATGAATGGCACCCACGGTCGTTTCAAGCGTGTTCGAATGGGTCACTTCCGCGAACTGCAATTGACGTCTGAAGATCCTGTAACAATCCATCTGGACGGCGAGGTCTTCGCTGGGTTCGATTCCACTGTGGCCGAACTCAAGATCAATCTCCTTCCAAACGCGTTGCGCGTTATCATCTAGCGTGAATAACCTTCTGAAAAGAACATAAGCGTTCTCTATTCCGCTCCACATGAGATCATTACTCCACACACTCGAAGACCAGGACACAGGCTACCTGCGGATTCTCTGTGAACTCTGGGGGTTCGACTCACCCCAGGGCTCCCATCGTTCAGTCGTGGAAAACATAACCCGCGCCATGCTCAAGCGAAACACGCTTGACGAACTACTCGATAGCTTACCCGATACGGCCAAGCAAACCCTTGAAGGAATCGCCCACGCTGACGGTCGGACTGCATTCCCCGACCTTATCCGAGATCACGGAGAACTGCGGGAAATGGGACCGGGAAAGCGCGATCGCGAACAGCCCTGGCGCAGCCCTGCTTCTCCGGTTGAGGTGCTTTGGTATCGCGGCCTGATCGGCCGAGCATTTGCTGACACGCCCAAAGGTCCGCAGGAATTCGCCTATATCCCAATAGATTTGCTGCCGATGCTAAGTGAATCATTCCCTGATTACAGCACCCCTTCGCTTTCACCTCTGACGCAAGACCCAAAACATGTCTATTTGGCAACTTCGGCTGCAGTTGATGATGCCACCACACTCCTGGCTGCTATGCGCCGTGTCCCCTTCCCCTCATTCGAACTCTCCCAGCAGCAGGACGCTACCCTGGAGCGCTTTCTTTTAATTCCGCGTTTGCACAATCTTCTACTCACAATCCTTCAGGAAATGTCAGTAATCGAAGGACCGCCATGGACGCCAAATCCTGAGAGGACCCGCTCTTTCATAGACGCCTCCCGCTCGCAAGCAGTAGGCGATCTACTTTTGGCTTGGAAAGCCTCTGTGATCTGGAACGACCTTGCTGTACTCCCTCAAATCGTATGTAACACCGATACTTGGCCTAATGACGCCGGGCTCTCGCGTCAGGGCGTTCTCGATCTCCTGCAGCCTCTAAAGCCGGGGGTTTGGTGGGATCTGAATGATTTCGTGGAAGAGATCCGACAAACTCACCCAGCCTTTCAACGGCCCGGCGGTGATTTTGATTCCTGGTATCTTCAGGATCAAAACGGGAATTTCCTCCATGGCATCGAGAACTGGAATAGGGTCGATGGCGCCCTTATCCGCTACATTATCACCGGCCCTCTTCACTGGCTTGGAGCCGTCGATCTCGGGCAAGATTCTCAATCGACGTCTATCTCCTCGTTTCGTCTCACGCCCGTATCGGCGCTGCTGTATGATCCAAAAGCACCTGTCCGCGTTGAAGAACCGGAAAAGGCGATCATCATTCACGCCGATGGACGCATTATCGTTCCTCGCGGGGTCAACAGAGCTGTTCGCTATCAGATCGCACGCTTCTCTCATTGGGCCTCGGTTGAAGATGAGAAGTATGAGTACCGCCTCACCCCTAGCACGCTGCAGCGTGCCAGCAAGCAGGGGTTGTCCCATAAACATATCCGGGCGGTCCTAGAAAAGACCTGCGAATCCCAACTGCCGCGCCCAGTTGATCTGGCGTTAACTCGCTGGGCCGAGAAAGGCACTGAAGCGCGCATCCAGCGATACTGGGTATTACGCGTCCAATCTCCAGATCTACTCGAGATGCTGCGCAGTAAAAAATCGACGAATCGTTATTTTAAAGAGATCCTCAGCCCTACCGCTGCAATCGTACAGTCCTCAGATTGGCTAAAGCTGCAGGCGGCTGCCGCGCGCCTCGGTCTTTTAATCGATCCGCCGGATTCGAACGAGTAAACTTTGTAGTGCCCCCACGTCCTCCTGGGGAGACAATAGGGGGGAAGAATATACGAATTAATACAACGCCAGCGATGATGTTGGTACAGAGAGTTGCTGCACTTTTCTCTCCTCCCGTTCGCCCCCCAAGGGGGCTGCAGGGGACCATTTCATCGTCCCCCGCACCCCCTTCCGAATGGCTAGTAATGCAATCCATATACGCCCGAGTTCAAAATCCGGTCTCTGCCCAATCTACTCCGGATTGCGTTTCAATGGGAAAAAGAGTCCGAGATAAAGATATTTCATCCTCCTAGGATTTGGAAAATATGTTTGGCAAAGAGATGACCTTTTTATCCAGGGGGAGTGGGGGAGTCCCCCACAGTCCCCCCAGTGGGGGGACAATAGGGGGGAAGAAGAGAAATAGAGAACCATCACCTCTTCATTTGGTCTATCTATTCGTTCACTCGTGCAAACCTCAAGGCGCAGGCTGCGCCTGCGACCGGAAGCAGAGCTTCCCGACTCCACACAATGGAGAGGCGATTGGGACAGACCCCGAATCGGTAAACTGACAGATATTGAGGCCTTAGTCAGATTATTGCGTGTGATGAATGGGTTCCAGCATACAAAAGGTTTATCCATTAAGGTATCCGTGTTTATGTAATCTTTCTGCAGAAAATGGAGGAGAACCAATTTTGCTGACTTGATATGGTTCTATACTTACGAGGAAGACAAACTACTGTTTAGATAACGCTTTTTGCATCGCTTCTTCCAGTTCCTCGAGCGTCACGGGTTTAAAAACAAAAGCATTCGCGCCAATCCGCATGGCTTCATCGACCTGGATATCAGTTGTCTCCGATGAGAGCATCACCACAGGAATCTCCTTCAGATCATTGCGCATGCGCAGGAACTCCAAAAAATCGATCCCGCTGACCTCCGGCATGTTGATGTCCAGCACTATTAGATCCGGCCGGTCACCCGCAAGAAGCCGCTTGGCTGCACTGCGCGCATCGCGGTAAATTTCAACTGTTGAATCGAGAAGCTGCAACATCAGCTTAATTGCGTGGCTCATCTCATCGTCGTCATCCACAATCCAGACTGCCCGCATTCGATCCTCCATTAGCCTGTGAGTGCTTCTTGAATCTGCTCTGCTGTCTTTAATGTAATCCCGGAGATGCCGACCAGATCTTCAAGGCTCGCTTGTCGAATCCCTTCGAGGTCACCAAAGGTTTTTAATAATGCCTTCCGGCGTGCCGGACCGACACCAGTGATACTATCAAGCTTCGAAGCCAACCCTCCGCGCCTGCGTTGAGTCCGATGTTGTCGCAGGGCGAAACGATGGGCTTCATCTCTAATTCGCTGAACAAGGTACAAACCTTGTGATCGTCGCGGCAGGATGACGGGGTCGGCTCGATCTGGAAGGTGGAGCTCCTCGTGCCCTTTTGCCAGTCCAACAACCGGCACACGCTCTTTCAGATTGTGTTCCTCCAGAATCTTGCAAGCCCTGCTGAGCTGCCCCTTCCCGCCATCGACGATCAGAAGATCCGGCAGCAAACCAAAACTCTTATCCAGCTTTCCGCCCGGTTTCCCAGCTTCCTCATTCGCGATCTGCCAACGTCGGAAGCGCCGCCCTAAGATCTCCTCCATACTGGCAAAATCATCCTGACCCTGTACATTCTTAATAGTGAACTTCCGGTAGAGTTTCTTGCTGGGCGCTCCCTGCTCGAACACAACCATCGAACCCGCCGCGGCGGTCCCTTGTAGATTGGATATATCGTAGCACTCAATTCGATTTGGTGGGTCCTGGAGGGATAGCGCCTCCTTGAGTTCGCTCAACGCCTGTACGTGTTTGCTGCGATCCGCCTCCCATTTCGCCTTTAGAGAGGCCAGGGTCTCCGCCGCGTTTTCCGCTACCAATGTCACCAGATCTCGCTTCGCGCCACGACGTGGCACCTTCAGGTAGACCTTTGCCCCACCGCGCCGATCATTAAGCCAGGTTTCGATAATGCGCGCCTCCTCTATCTCAACCGGCAGGAGAATTCGTGATGGGATATGAGTCGCCTCAGTATAGAACTGTTTTACAAAAGCCTCCACCAATTCTTGGTCTTGGGCTTCACGCGTGCCATCAAGCACAAAATACTCTGTCCCGATGAGCTTACCCCTTCGAACAAAAAAAATCTGAATGCATGCATCACGCTCATCTCGAGCGAAGGCAATGACATCCGTATCAAGCTTATCCTGCGTAACAACTTTCTGTCCCTCGACGACTTTCTCAATGGCGATCAACTGATCGCGTATATTTCCTGCCCTTTCATATTCCAACGCTTCCGACGCTTTTTCCATCTCCTGCTCAAGCCGGCTTACTATCGGATCCGTGCGCCCTTGAAGGAATCGGCCGAGGTCATCGACCATCGCTCGATAACCCACAGCATCAATTCTCCCAATGCAAGGCGCCAAACAGAGCTTAATATCGTCATAAAGGCATGCGCGTTGGTCTTCGCCTGTGATCACGCGATCGCAGGTGAGATAAGGGAAGATCTTGCGTAACACATCAAGAGTTCGATGGATAGCCCATACGCTTGTATATGGACCATAATAGCGCGCCCCATCATTTATTACCCGGCGTGTGACCGTGACTTTCGGAAAAGGGTCTTTCCAAAGTATTTTGATATACGGATATCTTTTATCATCCTTAAGGCGAATGTTGTACTTCGGTCGATAACGCTTGATGAGGTTCATCTCCAAAATCAGCGCCTCGAGCTCTGAGCTTACAACGATCCATTCAATATCTTCGATCTTTAAAACCATCTCGGCTGTTTTACGGCTGTGGTTGGCTGCATCGTGAAAATAGGATCGAACCCGGCTGCGCAGGTTGACTGCTTTACCAACATAAATAACCCGGCTCTCCTTGTCCTTCATCAAGTAGCAACCGGGCTTGTTGGGGATTCCCTGTAAGATTGGTTTGAGACGATCAAATGCAGCCATACTGAGTCGATTCTAGCATATCTGAACCACTCTCAACTTACGGGAAGCCTTCATTCGATGGAATTCTCAGGAAATGGGCATACCATGCCTTACGCTTCGAATATTCCCATTGCGTCCCGGGAGACAGTATAATCGCGGGACTATGCCAAAAATTACCCGCCTCCTCCCGGTCTTCCTAGTTCTCACAATCACACTTTCTAGCTGCGCAAATGCTAGCGCCACGACGACTCCCGGTCTACCGACGACGGTTCCAACTTCCCCGGTGTCTACAGCATCGGCAACAGAAGCGCCTCGACCAGCGCCTCGCAGTCTGATGCTCTGGGTCGCTCCGCCCTTCGCACCGGATTCAGAAAGCCCCGCCGGCGCATTGCTCACGGAGCGTTTGCGAGCTTTTGAGCAGCTTCACCCCGGATTGAGCATCCAGGTGCGAGTTAAGAGCACCGATGGCCCCTCGGGCTTATTCGAGACGCTTATCGCCACGAATGCCGCCGCCTCTGCACTCGTTCCGGATGCGATAACATTCAGCACTTCGAACCTGGAGGATGCTGCCTTCAAGGACCTGATCATCGAGCTTGACGATCTTCTTCCGGTTCCCGAAACCCCGGATTGGTATGAGTTTAGTCTACCCGCCGGACGCGTCGCAGGGGATTACTTCGGACTTCCATTCGCTAGCGAGGTGGATGTCCTGGCTTACCGCAACGATCTCTACCCCTCGCCTCCAAGAAGTTGGGAGGACCTAATCGGTGAACCGCGCAGTTTCCTCTTTCCTGCCGGCGATCCAATGGCAGCCTTCACATTGGCGCAATATCTCTCCCTGGAGGGTTTTCTCCTCAACACTGACGAAGATCCAGCCCTAAACCCTGCTGTGCTATCCGATGTGTTAGCCATCTATAACGCCGCCCTTGCTGCTCAAATTCTCCCTTATTCCGTAAGACAAATCTCCGCTGCGGAACAATCCTGGTCTGCGCTGCAAGACAACAGTGCGGCCAGCGCGGTAGCTCCTTTAAGCTTTTATTTGTTAGATCATAATCCGGAGAAGCTCTCCGCCGTACCTCTTCCAACTCAGGATGGTATAGGTGTCGGCTTAGCCTCAACATGGTCCTGGGCAATCGTCACACAGGATGCCGAGCGGACCCCGATCGTTGCCGAGTTACTTGCCTGGCTTAGCGCACCCGATTTCCTCGGGCTGTGGACTCACTCGCTGGGGATGCTCCCACCCACAAGCGCATCTTTAGCAGCCTGGCCGGAAGGGAACGACGCCGCCTTAGCCAGCAGCCTCGTCACCGTAACGCAACCGATGCCGCATTCATCGCTTCTCCTCACGATAGGACCGGTTCTTTATAATTCCGTCGAAGCCGTCCTCGGCGGAGGAGAAGCTCCAACGACCGCGGCCCAAGCCGCAGCGGAAGCGCTCTCCAACCCGTAATTTCACGGTCGGTGATGGAGATCTCGTTCAGGCAATGATAGAGCTTCCACGATTTGATGATCACAAGAAACACCTACAACTGATCTCTCTGCAGGCACTCGAGGCGGCCGATGCTCATCGAGCTGTTCGAGAGCATCTGCGTCTTTCCAGTGAAGGTATCGAGGCAGGGACACACACAATAGGGTTAAAACCCGGGTCACGGATATACCTGGTCGCGTGCGGGAAAGCGGCACCCGCAATGACCAGAGCCGCCGTGGAGATCCTTCATTATCAAATCGAGGCCGGCGTTATCGCTGCGCCGCGCCATATCGATGATCTATCACCATCGTTTCAAATTTTCCATGCCGGTCACCCCCTGCCTGATGCAGGCAGTCTCGCCGCGGGACATGCTGCCGAGCTGCTCCTTGAAAATACAACCGCCGATGATCTTCTGCTTGCGCTCGTCTCAGGCGGTGGATCGGCAATGCTCGAACTGCCACTTCCGGGTATCGAACTCGAAGATCTCCGTCGCCTTAACACACTTCTCATCCAATCCGGGCTTCCAATCCACAAGATTAACATCATACGCAGAGCGCTTTCCCGAATAAAAAATGGCGGTCTAGCGCGGCTAGCCGCGCCCGCGCGCGTTTTATCCCTCATCCTTTCAGATGTCGTCGGCGATCGGCTTTCGGCCATAGCATCGGGGCCCACAGTTCTGAAACGTGCCTCGCGAGCTGAGGCGCGTCAAATTCTCCAAGAAAGTGGGCTATGGACAGAAACCTGTGCCTCGATCCGTTTCGCTCTTGATCGTCCCGATCCTCCGTTGGAGAGCGCACGACGCCCAAGGAATATTTTGATCGGAAACAACTCACGCGTCGTTCACGCTGCCGGACAAAAGGCGCATGCCCTCGGCTTTTCTGTCAAGAGCGTGACAACCAAAATGCAGGGCGAGGCACGCGAAGTCGGCGCGCATTTCGGCCTGCGGATAAAAAACCTTCGCAAGCACAGGACGCTTGAAAAACCCACCTGTTTATTAATGGGCGGCGAAACCACAGTTACGATACGGGGCCCAGGCCTTGGTGGACGCAATCAAGAATTGGCACTCGCAGCGGCCATCGCCCTTTCAGACACTCAGCATGTAGCCGTCATGAGCTTCGCTACGGATGGCATTGACGGCCCTACGGATGCAGCAGGCGCAATCATCACCGGGGATACAGCGGCCAGAGCAAGATCGCTTGGGTTCGTTCCACAAGAAGCGCTTCAAGAGAATGACTCATACCCTCTTTTAGAAGCTGCGGATGCTCTCCTTCGCATCGGTCCAACGGGCACGAATCTCAACGACCTGGTTGTCGGCCTTATCTATTGAGTTAACCCCACATCTCGGAAATTTAGCTCGTTTGACGGGATCGATTACAAGATCTGTTAGCTCTTGTTGCTGAGTACGCTCGAGAGGCTCTTATTGAGTTGGGTTATAAGGACGTTTCCAAGGATGATCGGATGGCTGTTGTCATGTATGGAAGACTTTTTCAAGGGGAGGATGAGAACTGAAAATCGCGCAGTATCCCCAGTCCGATCCAGCGTAAGTTTATGAGGCCTCTTTCCTTTTCCGAATCAATTCCCAATAAATGGGCACAAGATATTCGGCTTGCCACCCCATTGCAATGAGCAGGATAGACGACTGCGCTATGAAATCACTTATGTGATGGGAATCAAGGATTGGCCATCTAGTGCTGCGGAAATAATCTATGTATCCGGCTGGGCAGAAACGATAGGACCAATACGCACCGATAATAGCGAGAAATTCCAAACCTTCCTCGATAGACATCTCGCGCAGCACATTGACGATATCCGTTGCAGGGGCAAATGTTGAGGTAACCAGCGGACTTTTCATATATGTGGCATCTCGCCAATTGCAATAATCAAGACCAGAGTTCCGAATTGACTCCTGTCGCTTAACCGTCCTGGATGCCCACTCAGAAGCAACTATTCGCAAGGCATGATTTCGTTTGGGCTCATCCGCGTAGACGACCACCTCGGTGATATCAAGAATCGGTGCATCTTTGATATCAGGCGCATGCAAGCTGACCGTGCTTCTGAAGAGTGGATCGCCGCGAAAGCTGCTCGACGTACTAAATTTTACGTAACGCTTGAATACCTTGTTGAAGACTCTCTCCCCCTTATGAAATCCTGATAGGGAGTGGTGTCTTACAATTTGGCTTGATAATTTCTCGATTTCCATGTAGCACTTTGCCTTCAAAGCGCTTCTCGCTGAGGGCAGGCACCATAACGTTCTTGAGCTCAGCCGCCCCACTCGTGCCTTGACCTACTTTCTAAGCTTCTCCATCGATAACCAAAGATTGTAAATCGCGCAGCCCGCGGAGTCGACTGTCCCAAGACCCCGGTTGGGACGGGGCAGCGAATGGTTAGCCCCTCCAAGGAATCCTGCGGTTTCCTTCGTTCTAAAAGAAACTCTCCTGCATGCTGCGATTATACAATAGCAGTTGTTCAGACA
>SOIH01000085.1 GCA_004376895.1 Anaerolineales bacterium
AAGGCACGATTAATGTCGAAAGCACACTCGGAAAGGGAACAACCTTTATTATCCGCTTGCCCATTCGATCAGAGGAAACTGAGGTAGATGAAGGAAACTAAATCGAAAATCCTCATCATCGACGACGAAGAGGTTGTCCTGGATTCGTGTACGCAGATCCTAGAAGGCGGACCGTATCACGCGGCCACGGCGATGGACGGAACCTTCGGATTGGAACTCGTCCGTGAATTTCATCCGGACGTAGTGTTCGTGGATTTGAAAATGCCGGGCATATCCGGTTTTGAGGTGTTGCAGAAGATCTTCGAATTCGATCCGACCATTGTAACCGTGGTCATCACCGGCTACGCCACGGTTGATTCCGCCGTTGAAGCGATCAAAAAGGGTGCCTACGATTTTCTACCCAAACCGTTCACCCCCGACGAGTTCCGGGTGATTACACAGCGGGGACTCGAGAGGAGACGATTGGTCCTCGAAACCACGGCACTGCGCCGCGAGCGCGAAATGTTGCGGGAACACTTCGCGGCCATCGTTTCTCACGAGCTCAAGGCTCCCCTGGGTGCTGTCCAACAGAACCTATTCGCCTTGGAACATGAATTGTCCGATCAGCTAGATGAGAGCCAAGCCGAACGGCTGGGCCGCATGAAGGCCTCCATCGATAATCTGCTCAAACTCATCCACACCTGGCTCCGAGTGATCTCCACCAACATGCAGGTACTCCAGGAGAACTTCCAGCCCACATCCATCACTGACGTGATTACAAAAGCCGTTGAGAGCGTCGAACCCCACGCAACCCGTAAAGATATCAAAATCACAACAACTTTCGATAAAGATATCGATCTCATCCATGGAGATGAAGTCACGCTCGGTGAAGCGATCATCAATATCGTCAGTAATGCGATCAAGTATTCGCGCATGGGATCAAAAATACGCATTAAGGCATCAGTTGAAGAAAACGAAGTGATCATCGCAGTGACGGACAGAGGGGTCGGCATCGCCGAGGAAGACCTCCCCTTTGTCTTTGATGATTTCTATATCGCCGAATCTGCCCCCGAAGCGGAGAGGGGCAGCGGATTGGGGCTGGCGATCACCCGCCGCATCATCGAAGCCCATAGCGGTTCCATTTCCGTTGAAAGTGCGCTCGAGAAGGGAAGCACGTTCATGATTCGCTTGCCCGTCATGGGCACCGATGTCTATGCCAAACCCGCAGAGAACGCAGGTATCTTGGCCAACTCAATGTAAGGAGAGTTCCAGTGACAGAACCGAAAAAGTTCCTCATCATCGACGACGACCCGGATTTCGTGGAGGGGATCATGTCCATCCTCGTAAATGCCGGGTACGAAGTCGAAGCGAAGTACAACCCTAAGGAAGGTTACGATGCGCTAGAAACAGGGAAGTACGACTTGCTGCTCTTGGACATCATGATGGGGCGCGGCGCAGAGGGCGTCATGATTGCCCGTAAGATGCGCAAAGACCCCAAGCTACGGGAGATGCCCGTGCTCATTATTACAGGTATTCGGGAGCAGATCGCCTACCTCTTCCCGGGACATGCAGTATCCCCCCACTTCGTTGAAGTAGACGAACTGGTGGAGAAACCGGTAGAGCCAAGCTTGTTGTTGGAACGCGTGGCCGCTCTGCTGCAAACTGCAGAAGCCCGTAAAGAGGAAGATAAGTAGTTTAATGATGGCCATGGGAACCCTTTTTTCAACGTGTGTGCCATTCAGCAACATGAAAGTGGTCCCCTGCAACTTTAAAAGACTGTCATCCTACACAGCAGGAGGTATACAATATGGCCAAACCTTCATTTCGTGAAGAAGTCGGAAATCTGCTATACGCTGCGAAGGGCAGCCCGCTCAACGCGTGCATCCAGTGCGGAACCTGCTCCGGCACCTGCCCCGCAGTGGAGTACATGGACCACACACCGAGACGCATGATCGGCATGATTTTAGCCGATATGAAGGACGAAGTTCTCGCCAGCAACACTTTTTGGTTTTGCGCCTCGTGCTTCCACTGTACGGTGCGTTGTCCGAGCGATATCGACATCGCCGAAACCATGTACGCCCTCAAACGCTACTCCATCTGGAAACACGTCCACCAGAAAGGTCTGGTTGGTCCCACCTTCTCAGAAACCTTCGTGAAAACTATCTTGCGCAGCGGGCGGTCCTACGAACCGGTTTTAGCGACCTCCTACCTGTTTAGCTCGGGCGTCAAAGAGCTGATCCAGGAAGCATCCATGGCCACGGGTTTAATGCTCAAAGGGCGTTTGCCCGTGCTGCCTCCGAAGATAAAAAGACTGGAGAACTTCAAGCGTATGGTCAGTAAAGTCATTCCGCTGGGAGGGCTCTCATGAGACAGTATGCTTATTTCCCCGGCTGTTCGTTGGAGAAAATCGCTCTCAGTTACAACCAATCTACCAAGGAGACCGCCAAGAAGTTGGGGGTTGAACTCAAAGAGCTGGAAGATTGGAACTGCTGCGGCGCCACGGCTTACTTCCACGTTGACGAAATCCTCGCCTACACGCTTTGCGCTCGGAATTTAGCCATGGCAGAGAAAGAGAACCTAGACCTTGTAGCTCCCTGCAGCGCATGCTACAAGAACACGTTCTTCACCAATAAGTACTTGAAAGAAGATCCGGACATGGCGGATCACATCAACGTAGCGCTCCAAGAGGACGACCTGCACTTTTCGGGGAACATCTCCGTCCGGCACTTAATCGAAGTCTTCACCGAAGATGTGGGGATGGAAGAGATCAGCGAACAGGTCTCTCAACCCCTGAAGGATCTACGAGTCGCGCCCTACTATGGGTGCCAGATCGTGCGGCCAAAGAAGGACGGTGAGGAAATCGAACAACCAGATTTCTTCGAAAAATTACTCTCTGCTATGGGTGCAGAACCAGTCGACTTTGCTTTAAAAACACGCTGCTGCGGTGGTTCGCTGCTCATCTCAAGTCGCGAGGCCGCGCTGGACATGATCCATAAACTGCTCAAGAACGCTGAAGAGAGCGGCGCAGCGGTGATCGCCACCGCATGTCCACTTTGTCAGCTCAATCTGGAGTGCTATCAGAACCAAGTCAACCAAGAGTACGGGACGAACTTCTCCGTCCCCGTCGTTTACTTCACACAGCTCTTGGGTTTGGCTTTCGGAATTCCCAACAAACGTTTGGGCATCGGGTCAGAATTGATCGCGGCAACGCCACTTGCGCCGTTTGCAAAGAAGTGAGGCGAGAGCGATCCCATGAACTACATTACACCTGCACGTAGGTCACGACGAAAGGACGGACATCTATGAGCGAAAAAGTAGGAGTGTATATCTGTCATTGTGGCTCGAACATCGCCGGAGTCGTCGACGTGGGAGAGGTCGCCAAGTGGGCGGGCGAGGAACTCAATAACGTCACCGTCTCCCGAGAGTACAAATTCATGTGCTCTTCACTCGGTCAGGAATTGATCGAGGACGATATTAAGAACGAAGGGCTCACCCGTGTCGTGGTGGGCGCTTGTTCGCCACACCTTCATGAGAAGACATTTCGGCGAGCGTGTTCGAACGCCGGGATGAACCCGTATCTGTGCCAGATGGCGAGCCTGCGAGAGCAAGTCTCCTGGGTCGTGGAAGACAAAGAAGTGGCGACGCAGAAGGCCAAAGCCATGATCGCCGGAGCCGTCGAGCGCGTTCAGTATCATGAAGAACTCGAACCAACCGAAGTCCCTGTCAATCCGCACACTTTGGTGGTTGGTGGAGGCATCGCCGGAATCCAGGCGTCCTTGGAACTGGCTGACGCCGGGCATCCTGTCTTCCTGGTCGAGAGGGAACCGTCGATCGGTGGCCATATGGCCCAATTCGACAAGACGTTCCCAACGCTCGACTGCTCAGCCTGCATCCTCACCCCCAAGATGTCGGACGTCGGCGTCCACCCTAACATCACTCTGCTGAGCTACAGTGAAGTGGAAGAGGTCACCGGCTTCGTCGGCAACTTCCACGTGCGCATCAAGAAGAAAGCCAAGTACGTGAACGAAGAACTTTGCACAGGTTGCGGGATTTGTATCGAGAAATGCCCCAAGAAGATCGTGGACGACGTCTTTGAAGTGGGCATGGGCTATCGTAAGTCCATCGATCGCCCCTTCCCTCAAGCCATCCCCAACTACCCCGTAATCGACACCGCCTCCTGCACCTACTTCGAAAACGGCAAGTGCAAAGCGTGCGAGATCTTCTGTCCGACGGAGGCGATCGATTTCGAACAACAGGATACGTACCTGGACGTGGATGTGGGCAACATCATCTTGGCGACCGGCTATGACCTGTTCGACGTCAAGAGGATGCCCCAGTATGGCTACGGGCGCCTGGCTAACGTGTTCACCAGCCTTGAGTTTGAGCGCCTTTGCAATGCCTCTGGTCCGACGAACGGTACGATCGTCCTGCGCGATGGCGTCACCGAACCCGAATCAGTGGCCATCGTCCACTGCGTCGGCAGCCGCGACGAGCACTACAACAGCTACTGCTCCGCTGTCTGCTGCATGACCGCCCTTAAATTTGGACACCTCGTGGTGGAGAAGACGGGCGCGAAGGTGTACTCCTGCTACATCGACATGCGCACCAACCAGAAAGGATACGAGGAGTTCTATAACCGGCTGCTCGAGGAAGGCATGCAATTCGTGCGAGGTAAGGTAGCCGAAATCACGGACGCCGCTCGAACGCCCGAGGAAGAGAATAAGCTCATCGTGCAGGTCGAGGACACCCTGCTGGGCATACAGCGCCGCATCCCGGTAGACATGGTAGTCCTGATGGCCGCACTCGAACCAAGGATGGATGCTCGCGATGTGGGTCTGCAGTTCGGCATCGCTTGCAGCATGGATGGATGGTTCACCGAACGGCATCCCAAGCTCGACCCAGTCGCCACCTTGACGGACGGTATTTTCATTGCCGGCGCAGCACAGGGCCCGAAGGATATCCCCGCCACGGTCGCGCAAGGAGCGGCCGCGTCGGCTCGCGTCCAGGGCATGATTACCAAGGGCACGGTGGAGATCGAGCCGATCGTTGCGACCATCACGGAAGACAAGTGCTCTGGCTGCCGGATCTGCAACTCACTCTGCCCGTTCAACGCGATCGAGTACTTAGAGGATAAAGAAGTAAGTTACATCAACACCGCTCTCTGTAAGGGCTGTGGTACATGTGTGGCCGCCTGCCCGGCCTCGGCCATCACGGGAGCACACTACAACAACGAGCAGATCTTCGCCGAATTGCGAGGCCTGCTTTTCGACGTGACCAGCGGGAACGGTGCGAAAGCGCCAATAGCAGAGCCCGAACAGGTCCCTGCATAGTGGAGGAAACAACTTATGACTGAAGATAGATTTGAACCCAAGATCGTGGCCTTCTTATGCAACTGGTGCTCCTACCGAGCCGCAGATCTCGCAGGGACGGCCCGCATAAAATACCAGCCCAACGTGCGCATGCTCCGCGTCATGTGTAGCGGTCGAGTCGACCCTACCTTCGTCCTCAAAGCCCTGGCCATGGGCGCCGATGGGGTCATGATCGCTGGATGCCATCCGGGTGAGTGCCACTACCTTGAGCAGAACTACAAGACTATGCGCCGGTTCTCGATGCTCAAGCACACCCTCAGCACCATGGGCGTAGAAGACGAGCGCGTGCGCCTCCAATGGGCATCGGCTGCGGAAGGTGTACAACTGGCCGAAGCGATCAACAAGATGATCGATCAGGTGCGCGCCCTGGGTCCGTTGAACTGGCCAGGTCACTGGTCTGAAAATGGCGAGGTTGAGAAAGCGATCGAAAGCCTCGCCGAAGAACATGCCGAAGCGATGGAGGTGCCCGCATGACCGCCAAGAAAGCAACGAAGAAAGCCGCAAAAGGCAAATTGGCACTGTACTGGGCCGCCTCCTGTGGGGGTTGCGAGATCGCGGTCCTGGGCATCGACGACAAGATCCTGCAGGTGGCTGATGCCTTCGACATCGTCCTTTGGCCCTGCGTGATCGATGCCAAGGTGCGCAGCATCGAGTTGATGGAGGACAAAAGTATCGACCTGTGCCTCTTCAACGGCGCAATCAGGACGAGTGAACAGGAATATATGGCCCGCCTGATGCGCCAGAAATCGAAAGTCCTCGTCGCCTTCGGCTCCTGCGCCCACGAGGGCTGCATTCCGGGCTTAGCGAACGCTACGACAAAAGAAGCGATCTTCCAGACTGCGTATCACGATACACCAAGCACAGTGAATCCCGACGGCGTCCGCCCGCAAACAGAAACGAAAGTGGACGAGGGCACGCTCTACCTGCCTTTCTTCTACGAAACCGTCAAGACCCTTGGACAGACTGTTGACGTTGATTACTACCTACCGGGTTGTCCGCCGGAACCGGAGCGGATTTGGGATGCCATCGTCGCCATTCTGGAAAACAAGCTCCCTCCCCCGGGCAGCGTGATCGGCGCCGAAACGACAGTTTGCGATGACTGCCCGCGCACGCGGGACGAGAAAAAGATCACGGAGTTCAAACGCACCTGGGAGATCATCCCCGATCCCGATATCTGCCTGCTCGAACAGGGTCTCGTCTGCTGCGGAATTGCAACCCGCGCTGGGTGCGGAGCCCTTTGTCCGACTGTTGGCTCTCCCTGCATTGGCTGCTACGGCCCGAATGAAGGGGTTGAGGATTTCGGCGCTCGGATGATGACAGCCCTGGCTTCCGTGATCGACTCCGATGATCCAGAGGAGATTGACCACATCATACGCGAGGGAATTCCTGATCCTATAGGTACGTTCTACCGTTTCAGCTTAGCAAACAGCGAACTGCGTAGAATTGCATTGCCTACCAATGGAGGTTCTGATGCGAAGTTGGAGACGGCCGAATCGGCCTGATGAGGAGATTTGGATATGAAACGAATTTCAATTGATCCGATCACCCGACTCGAGGGCCACGGTAAGATAGATATCTTCCTCACGGAAGATGGTGAAGTAGCGAACGCTTATCTACAGGTTCCCGAGCTGCGCGGTTTCGAGCAATTCTGTGTCGACCGCCCCGCGGAGGATATGCCCAACATCACCAATCGTATTTGTGGTGTTTGCCCTGAAGCCCACCATATGGCTTCAACCAAGGCTCTCGACACCTTGTTCCACGTCGACCCCCCACCCACGGCGAAGAAGCTACGCGAGATGTTCTACAGCATCTTCTTCGCCACAGATCACACGACCCACTTCTACGCCCTTGGTGGACCTGATTTCGTCATGGGTCCTGACGCCCCGGTCGCAGAACGCAACATCCTGGGCGTGATCAAGAAAGTGGGCATGGACATCGCCGGCAAGGTGCTCAAGATGCGCCACGATGGCCACCACTTGATCAAAATGATAGGCGGCCGTCCCGTACATCCAAACTGGGGTCTTCCCGGTGGGGTAAGCCGGGGAATCAACGAAGAACAGCGAGAAGAGATTGAAGCGCTCGGTCGCGACGCGATTGAGTTCGCAAAATTCTCCCTCCAGCTTTTCAATGATGTTGTCTTGGGAAACCCAGATTATGTTTCGCTAATCACCGGCGGTATTTTTACACATGAGACCTATAACATGGGAACCGTCGACGAGAATAACCATATCAACTTCTACGACGGGATGATCCGAGTAGTCGGACCGGATGGGAAAGAGTTCGCGAAGTACGATGCTAAAGACTATCAGGAACACATCGCGGAACGTGTCGAGCCCTGGTCCTACCTCAAATTCCCATATCTAAAGAAGATCGGCTGGAAAGGGTTTGAAGATGGGATGGAATCGGGTGTATATAAAGCCACCCCCCTCTCCCGCCTGAATGCTGCCGATGGCATGGCAACGCCTCTTGCACAAGCCGAATATGAGCGTATGTTCGATACGTTAGGCGGCAAGCCGGTAAATCACACCCTCGCCACTCACTGGGCCCGTCTCGTCGAGCTGCTTTATGCCGCAGAACGATGGGTGGAACTGGCAACAGACTCGGAAATCACGGGGGAAGAGTTCCGCGTCCTGCCAACGGAGACTCCCGACGAAGGTGTTGGCTCCGTCGAAGCACCACGTGGCACGCTCACACATCACTACTGGACCGATGAGCGCGGGATCCTGACTAAGGTCAATCTGATCGTGGGGACAACGAACAACAACGCCGCGATCAACATGTCGGTTAAGAAAGCCGCACAGGGGTTAATTACGAAAGACGTCGAGATTAAGGAAGGTCTACTAAACACGATCGAGATGGCGTATCGTGCATATGACCCTTGCATGGCCTGCGCGACGCATACGCTGCCAGGTCAGATGCCGCTAGAGGTGACGCTCCGTGCGCCCGATGGTGAAGTCATCAAGCAATTAGCCCAGAATTTAGACTAAGGAATCAGCGGTCACCATCCGTATCCAACGAGTATACTAATGGCTGGCCGCTGATTGCGTTAATAAGAGCGATGAAAACCCTTGTCTTAGGTCTTGGAAATCCAATCTTGAGGGATGATAGTGTCGGCTTGCGTGTTGCGCAAGAAGTAGAACGCCTTATTCCAACGAGCCCTGATATCGAAGTGGGTCTGGACTATTGGGGCGGGCTGCGCTTGATGGAGCGCATGATCGGTTTCGACCGCGCCATCATCATCGACGCCATCTGCACCGGCGCTTCACCAGGAACCATTCACCTGCTCAACCCCGACGATATCCCCACGCAACGCAGCGCATCAGCGCATGATGTGAACCTCTCTACCGCGCTCGAACTCGGCTATCAAGCCGGAGCGCACCTGCCTCCGGTGAAGGATATCCTTCTCATCGGCGTCGAGGCTGCGGACGTCCAGACCTTTGACGAGGCACTCTCCCCTGAGGTCGAAGATGCATTGCCGGCGGC
>SOIH01000282.1 GCA_004376895.1 Anaerolineales bacterium
GGCGGGATTGAGCCGATGTACGCTCGCTTCTTCGCCTTTATCTCGCTTTTCGCATTTGGAATGCTGACCCTGGTCATCTCTGATAACCTGCTTCTGCTGTTCATCGGTTGGGAGATCATGGGCTTGTGCTCCTACCTGTTGATCGGCTTCTGGTACGGAAAACCCTCGGCGCGTGATGCGATGATCAAGGCATTCATGACGACGCGTGTCGGCGATGTTTTCATGCTGCTGGGTCTGGCCTACCTTTACTCCGTTACCGGCACACTCAGCTACCGAGAGATCTTGTTCAATGAACATGTGCTCGAGATGCTGGCGAATTCACCTTCGGTGATCCCGGCTCTCTCGACTGCCGGATTAATCGGCCTGCTGCTCTTCATCGGCACGATTGGAAAGTCCGCGCAATGGCCGCTTCATGTTTGGCTCCCGGACGCGATGGAAGGGCCAACCCCGGTCTCAGCCATGATCCATGCAGCGACGATGGTTTCCGCCGGTGTTTATCTCATAGTGCGTTTCTTCCCGCTGATAACCGCCGGCTGGCACGAGGGCGGTCCGCTGACGCCCACGATGCTCGTGATCTCGTTCATCGGCGCGTTCACGGCGCTCTTCGCGGCGACGATCGCGTTAGCGCAGAACGATATCAAACGCGTGCTGGCTTACTCCACGATCTCTCAATTGGGATATATGGTCGCGGCAGTAGGGATCGGAGCTTTCGTCGCCGCCGCGTTCCATTTGATCACCCACGCTTTCTTCAAGGCGCTCCTGTTCCTGGGATCGGGCTCTGTCATTCACGGTGTGGAGCATGGTGTTCAACATACAAATGAACACATCGACGCCCAGGATATGTTCAATATGGGCGGGCTGCGCAAGAAGATGCCGATCACATTCGCCACATTCCTGATTGGCGGGCTCGCGCTTTCCGGTTTCCCATTGATCACAGCGGGATTCTGGTCGAAGGATGAGATCCTGGCCGACGCGTTCGCTAACGGGCACCTGGCGGTGTTCATCACACTTGCGCTGGCTGCGTTCCTGACCGCCTTCTATACCATGCGTCAGATCACGCTGACTTTCCTCGGTGATGCGCGCACAAAGGCAGCGGAGCACGCTCACGAATCAGTCTGGACTATGACCCTGCCCTTGATCGTGCTTTCCTTTTTCGCCATCGCTGCGGGTTGGGTTGGCATCCCGGAGGAGTTCCCTGCGATTGGCGGGCTCATTCCCAATTGGTTCCACGGTTTCATCTCTGGATCGCTGCTCGAGCATCCGCAGGCGATCGCCTTCAATCCTGTGCCACTGCTTGTTTCAATCGGCGTGGCTCTGGGGGGCCTGCTTCTCGGCTGGCTTGTTTATCGACGCGTCCCAGCAGGAGGGGAAGATCCGGTGAAAAAACCGCTCGGTCCGATCTATTCGGTCCTGCGCAATAAATACTATTTCGACGAACTGTATTCCGCTGTCATTGTTCGTCCGGCTTACTGGTTAGCGGAGACGGTCGTCTATCGCTGGATGGACCGGGGAGTGATCGACGGTTTCCTGCATTGGGTTGCTCGTACGGTTCTTCGCATCGGCGACTTCTTACGCAATTTCATCGACTTGCCCATCGTGAATGGCGCCGGCGACTTCGTCGGCGAGGGTGTGAAGAAAACCGGTAAGACCTTCCGCGTCATTCAAACTGGGCGCGTGCAGGAGTATTTGATCATCGGCATGGTATTCGCCGGGATTGTGCTGTCGTACATCCTGATCCTGCGACCATAGGACATAGATCGGAAACTTAGACGGAGACACGTCTGTGGCATTTTTGCAAGCGCATCTGCTAACACTCATCCTTTTCTCGCCGGTGGCGGGCGGGGTATTGCTGCTGTTGATCCCGCGTGAACGCCTGCAAACTATCCGCTGGGCTGCGTTGCTTGTAAGCCTGATCCCATTCGGACTCGCGTTATGGCTGTGGTTTGCATATCAACCCGGCGTAGCAGGCTACCAATTCGTGGAGCAGGCGATCTGGTATGAGGCGATTGGTTCGAGTTACCACCTCGGTGTAGATGGCATATCTGTGCCGATGGTGATGCTCACAACACTGCTTACCCCGCTGGCTATCCTGATCTCATGGAGTATTGAAGATAACGTCCGCCCCTACATGGCGCTCTTCCTGCTTCTGGAAACAGGGATGCTGGGCGTTTTCATGTCGCTAGATTTGCTGATTTTCTTCGTGTTCTGGGAAATAGGATTGATCCCCATGTATTTCCTGATTAACCAATGGGGAAGTGGAAATCGTGACTATGCCTCTTTTAAGTTCCTGATCTACACCATGGCTGGGTCGCTCGGTTTGCTGTTGGCGATTCAGATGATTGGCGTCGCCTCAGGGACGTTTGACCTGATCGTGATCACCGAGAAATGGTCAACGCTGAACCAGTCTCTAACCTTATTTGGGCTGCCGATCACACTTGCTATCGGCACGGTGAAGAAGATTGCCTTCTGGGCGTTCGTGGTCGCTTTTGCTATCAAAGTACCCGTATGGCCGTTCCACACCTGGCTCCCGGACGCTCACACGGAGGCTCCCACTGCGGGGTCGATGATCCTGGCCGGGGTGTTGCTCAAGCTGGGTGCTTATGGTTTCCTGCGTCTGGTGCTGCCGCTCTATCCTGTCGAAGCGAAATACTTCGCCGGCGCGCTGGGGTTGCTTGCCGTTCTCGCCATCATTCTGGGGGCGTTTGCCTCCTGGGGGCAAGACGATTTCAAGCGCTTGGTGGCTTATTCCTCTGTGAATCACATGGGATTCGTGGTTCTGGGTATCGCCGCCGCGGCTTTTGCCCAAGGAACGATGCAGGCGGATGATGCCATAATCGCAATCAACGGCGCGGTGCTGCAGATGTTCAATCATGGCCTGTCTGCGGCGGGGATGTTCCTGCTTGTGGGAGTGATCTACGATCGTGCGCACACTCGTGATCTAAACGAGCTTGGTGGTCTATTCCCCTTAGCGCCGATCTACGGCGGCATCCTGATCTTCACCGCCATGGCTTCACTCGGACTTCCAGGCTTGAACGGATTTGTATCGGAGTTCCTTGTCGTTCGGGGCTCATGGCCGATCTTCACGCTCTACACTGCCCTCTCGATGTTAGGTCTTCTGATTACAGGTGCTTACATCTTGAAGGGTATCGCCAAGGTGCTGCATGGCCCGCTGAACGAGAAGTGGCTCGGTCATAAGATGGAGATAAATCGCCGCGAGATCATTGCCATCGCCCCACTTATGTTTCTAATGCTCCTGATCGGCGTTTGGCCTGCCTGGATATTGAATGTCATCAACCAGACTGTGAAGTTTCTGTTCGGTTGATCGAGGTCTTGAGAGCTATTTATGGAAGTGCCAATTCTTAGCATCGTTGTCTTCACACCGATCGTGTTCGGAGTCGTGCTGTTTTTCCTTCCCGCGGAACGACACCGCGAGATTCGCATCTTCGCGCTGACCGGTGCGACGATCGTGCTCATCTTCTCACTTTGGGCTTATTTCACTTACGATCAAGCCATCGGCGGATATCAGCTAGTCGAACGCTATCCCTGGGTTCCAAGGCTCGGGATCTCCTACCACGTCGGTGTAGATGGGATGAACGTCCCGCTGGTATTGTTGACGGGAATTGTGATGTTCACGGGGGTCTTGATCTCCTGGGGGATCGACGACCGCCCGCGTGAGTTCTTCGGGTTCTTGTTCATCCTTGCCACGGGTGTTTTCGGCGTTTTCGTTTCACTGGATCTGTTTCAGCTTTTATTCTTTTACGAGATCGCGGTCTTCCCGATGTATCTGCTCATCGTCATCTGGGGATGGAAGGTCACACGCGAATACGCGGCGATGAAGCTCACGCTTTATCTTTTCATCGGCTCTGTCATCGCTATTGTCGGTGGTTTGGCGATGTATTTCGCCAGTGGGACTCACTCCTTCAGCCTCTTCGCCCTCGAGCAGGCGGGTTTCTCAGTGGACTTTCAGCGCTTCTGGTTCCCGTTTGTGTTCTTCGGTTTCGCCGTGCTCGGCGGCATTTTTCCGGTACACAATTGGTCGCCAGACGGTCACGTGGCCGCACCAACGGCGGTATCGATGTTTCACGCTGGGGTGCTGATGAAGGTCGGCGCCTTCGCAGCGCTGCGGGTTGGAATCATGCTCCTTCCCGAGGGGGCGAGGTTCTGGGCGCCGCTGGTCCTAGGGCTGGCTACGGTCAACGTCGTGTACGGCGCGTTCATCGCCTCAATCCAGACTGACTTTAAGTACGTCATCGGATTCTCGTCGGTCTCGCATATGGGTCTTGTGATTCTGGGTTTCGCTACTTTTAACTTGGATGGCATGACGGGTGCGGGGATACAGATGTTCTCGCATGGTGTGATGACGGCGCTCTTCTTCGCTGTCGTTGGGATGGTTTATGATCGGGCTCATACACGCGAAATCCCTAAACTGGGGGGCTTTATTAAAGCTATGCCTTTAGTCGGGATTGCTTTCATCATCGGCGGCCTTGTGTCGATGGGTATGCCTGGTTTCTCCGGCTTCGTCGCTGAATTCCCGATCTTCATGGGGTTGTGGCAGAGCCAGCCGATTGTCGCCATCATCGCTGCGATTTCAATTGTGATCACCGCGGGCTATATCATGCGTGTCATCGGACGGGTCTTCTTCGGTGAGATGCCTGAAGAATTCAAAGGACATATCACACCGATCAACAACTTCGATAAAATCGCACTTGTCATCCTATCTGGCATTTTATTACTCGTCGGTGTCTATCCCACAATCATTGCCCCGCTGGTCGAATCGGGAGCCGAGGCAGTCCTGGCATTGGTCGGAGGTGCCTAAGTGAGTATCGCCAGCTTCGAACCCACAACCTTGCTTACGGTCCTTCCTGAAATCCTGCTTCTTGTACTTGCGGGGGTCATCTTGGTTGTAGATCTCGCCTCGCAGCGAAGCCGCGACCTGCTGCTGGCATGGTTGACCGCCCTCGGTCTCACAGGGATCATCATCATCACACTTCTATACGGCCAGCCCGGGGAGAATGAGGTGTTGATCTTCGGCGGAATGCTGCGCCACGACTGGATGGCTTTCGCCTTCAAATTGCTCTTTCTCTTCGCCGCGGCGATGACTGCGCTGCTGTCGATCGATGTGGAAGGGATAGCGGATCGCGGTGAGTACTACGCACTACTGGTTGTTGCAACTCTAGGCATGAGCCTGATGGCTTCCTCAGCCGACATGATCATGCTGTTTTTAGCGATTGAGACGACTTCGATTCCGCTCTATATCCTCGCAGGATTCATGAAAGGTGACGATAAATCGACTGAGGCGGGTTTGAAGTACTTCCTCTTTGGAGCCCTGACTTCGGCCGTGATGTTATATGGCTTTAGCCTGCTGTACGGTTTCTCCGGCGACACAAATATCTATCGCTTGTCAGAGGCGATGCACGCTGGAGCTGTTGCCCCTTGGTTGATCGGGGGTATGGCGGTTCTGGTACTGGTGGGTTTCAGTTTTAAGATCTCCGCGGTCCCGTTTCAATTCTGGGCACCGGATGTCTATGAAGGTGCACCAACACCGATTACTTCATTCATATCAACGGCATCAAAGGCGGCAGGGTTTGCGGTTCTCCTGCGATTCATGCTCGCGGTCTTTCCGGCAATTGAAGCAGAGTGGGTCACACTTGTAGCCATTATTGCGACGGTGACGATGACCGTTGGCAACCTGCTCGCTCTGCCGCAGACCAATATCAAGAGGCTGCTTGCGTACTCCTCCATCGCACATGCGGGATATGCAATGATCGGTCTGGTTGCACTGAGTTCCTTTGGGGCGGCCAGCGTTATCTTCTATCTGATTGGCTATGTGGTGACGAATATCACAGCTTTCGCCGTTGTGATCCTGTTCGCGCGTTCGGTGGGTTCAGATGAGATCGAGGATTACGCCGGTTTGAGCCGCCGCTCGCCCGGGTTGGCGTTGGTTCTGCTCGTGGCGCTTCTTTCGCTGGGGGGCATGCCGCCGCTTGCGGGTTTCGTGGCGAAGTTTTATGTCTTCGCCGCTGCCGTTGAGAGTGGGTGGATTTGGCTTGCGTTCGTTGGTGTATTAAACGCCATCATCGGTTTGTACTACTACATGACGATCTTGAAGGTGGTCTATTTATACCGCTCGGAGGATGATGACAAGCCAATCGCAATACCCCGATCATACGCCCTGGTGCTCGTGATTTGTGTCATCGCTATCCTGGCGATCGGTACGCTCAGCGCACCCTGGCTCGATTGGTCGATAAATTCGGCCTTAAGTCTGTTCTAGCAGACATATTGAGTGAGTTTGATTGACCCTCAGAATCGCTTGTGCTACAATTCCCGAACCATGAGCCAGGATGGTATTACGCCCAACAAGGCCCATGCGCTCCGTGCGCTGCAGATGGCCCTACTGGGCGTGATCGGACAGGTTGGTTGCCTAACACTTGTGATCATCTTGGTCGCATTGGTCGCCGGGCTGTGGCTGGACAACCAGTTTCAGACCCGGTCGCTGTTTACTCTTATTCTGGTTATTACTAGTATTCCAATAACACTATATCTAATGGTTCGGGTGGTTCTTTCTTTTGCCCCCCGAATACAAAAGTTGAGTGAGAAAGCAGCTGGAGTCGACCTGCAGGAGGAACTTCAAGGTGGAGAACACCGACCAGAAGAAGTCAAGGAGAATTAAGGGTAGATTTCGCTGGATCATCCTTCTAATTCTCGCCGGGAACATCATCGCGGTAGGCGTAGTTTCTCCTATCGTGATGCCTCACATTCAGGTGCCAGGTGAAACCGTCTTCGGACCTATTAATCTTCCACTATTAGGCAATTTCAATATCACCAACACACTCATCGCAATATTCATCACGGACCTCGTGCTTATCCTGATGGCGATATCTGTTCGCCGGGCAACTCGCAGAGGCGAACTCTTTCTCGACGGTATTCTAGGAACTGTAGAAATGATCATCGGGGGGATTTATGAACTCGTTGAATCGACGAATAAGAAATGGGCGAGCCATATTTTCCCTTGGGTAGCCACTATCATCCTTCTGGTCGTGGTTGCGAATTTAATCAATCTGATTCCCGGTGTGGAGACCATCGGATTGATACATGAACCGCATCCAGGATCACCTGTGCCTGTATATGAGACTGAGGAATTGTTCTCGATAGGCGATTTTACCGTAACTACGATCACTGAGGAGATCGAGGCAGGCAAGATTGTCGAATATAATGAGGGAGGTAGTCATCAAGTTGAAGTGCCCGGGATGGGTTTTGTACCCTTTGTGCGAGCCGGCGCCTCGGACTTGAATTTCACCCTCGCGTTGGCACTAGTCTCCGTGATTATGACGCAGGTTTTAGCCGTTCGTGCCCTTGGCCCACGTTACTTCTCGAAATTCATCGATTTCAAGCGCTTCGGGCAAATGTGGACCAGGGAGAAGTTGGGGCCCTTCGATCTCATCATGCCGTTCATTGACATCTTCGTTGGCTTGCTTGAAATGATCGCCGAGTTCGCGAAAATTCTTTCATTCTCGTTCCGATTATTCGGTAATATATTCGCTGGCGGCGTGTTATTGGCGGTTATTGGGACGATCGTGCCGGTGCTCGTGCCATCGGTTTTCTATGTTTTGGAACTATTTGTGGGCGTAATTCAGGCATTGGTCTTTGGTATATTGACGCTGGTTTTCATGAGTATGGCTACACAAGGACACGATGAACATGAGCAGCAGAAGGAACTTGCCGGCTCATATTAACTCGCTGTTGGTGGGACAGGGGGGGTCCAAATTAATTAGACGGAGGGATATTATCCAATGACGCCAGAAGTCGCACAGATCCTCGTTAGCGGTATGAAATCCTTAGCTGCTGGTCTAGCTATGTTAGGAACCTTTGGCGCTGGACTTGGCATCGGCATCCTCGGCTATGGTGCCGTACAGGGTATCGCTCGCAATCCGGACGCGGCGGGACACATCCAGACCAATATGATCCTCGCGATTGCCTTCGCAGAGGCTATAGCCATCTATGCTCTGGTGGTGGCTATGCTAATCCTTTTCGTAGGCTAAGAGTGAAAGATCGAGAGGAGGGAGTCCTTTGGAAGGTCTAGGTCTAAACCTGAGCTACTTTGTTGTTCAGATTTTCAACTTCGTACTTGTTTTGGTGATTCTAGTTGCATGGGTATATAAGCCAATAGTGAACATGATGAAAACGCGGAGGGAAAAAATTACCCAAGGTCTTGAAGACGCCCGCATCGCTTCGGAGACCCGAGCCAACGCAGAGAAGGCAGCGGAAGAGATCCTTGCCAAGGCGCAGCAAGAAGTCGGCAAGATTGTGCGCGAGGCGACGGAACGCGGGGAACAGCTTCGGATGGAGATGAAAGAGGCTGCTGAAACTGAGATTGCTAAGTTACGCGAAGACGCAGCCGCTGATGCGCAGCAGGAAAAAGAGAAAGTCCTGGGTGATCTGCGCGGGCAGGTTGCCGCCTTATCCATCGCCGCCGCACAGAAAGTGATCGGCGAATCGCTGGATGAGAAACGTCAACGTGCGCTCATCGATGACTTCTTCAGTGGGGTAAAAACCGGAAAAGTTGTCTTGCTTGAGGGTAAAAGCATCACCGGGACACGCGCCGAAGTTACGAGCGCCTTGCCCCTGACGAAGAAAGAACAGGAAACCGTCAGCAAGGATGTGATTGGCAAACTCGGTGAAAGCGCAACGATTAGCTTTCGCGTCGATCCCAACATCCTCGGGGGCTTGGTCATACACATAGGAGATAAAATCCTCGACGGCTCCGTTGCTGGAAAACTCGAGAGCTTGAACCGCAGCTTACAGTAGGTCCTGC
>SOIH01000174.1 GCA_004376895.1 Anaerolineales bacterium
GGAGCGACGAAGAATCTCGTTCCTGGCAAGAAGTATCCTTCTGTTCGAAGAACGAGATGCTTCACTTCGTTCAGCACGACATTAATGGGTGGACTCCGCTGTTGGGGATGGCGTTTGTTCCATAGCAGTAGCCGCCACGTGCAACATTGCCAGGGTCTCCGTGTGCGCCTACTATGGCCAGGCGATCGTCACCGTGGTCGAGTACCCCAATTTATTAAACACTCGCAGGGTGCCGTACGAAGCCGTCGAACAGCTCTTCGGATCGGTGATGGTATAAGCTGTATTGGTAGTGCTGAAGACCATGTCCCAGACGTAGGCGCCCAGGCAGATGCGGGCCTCGATCAGGTAACCCAGATCGACAGACGGCGGGGCCGGGTTCCAGCTGATAGTCACCTTATCGCCGTTACGCTGCGCATGTACACCACTCGGGGGGGCTACTTCAGGGTGGGTGAGCAAAGTGGGATAGATCACGGCGATGCTATCTATTTCGACATTGAGTTCAACAGCTGAGGCTGTTATCCAGCAGTTCCAGATCGTGTCATGAGGGGTAACCCAGAGCCACGCTCCAGTGGCGTTCTTACCTTTGACCTCGGCAATATCCCCTTCCGACAGCCCCCAGGCGTAAAGATACTGCTTGTCCGGACCGTAGCGGCAGTTGATGCTCCCGAGAGCGGTGGCAATCGCAGCTTCAGGTGTGGCCGTTGCGCTAGGTGTGGGGCTGAACTCAGGCGTCGGTGTTTCGGTGATCGTGGGTGATGGGCTCGGGCTGGCAGTTGGTGTCGCGCTGGGTTCTATTGTTGGACTCGCTGTTGTGCTTGGCGCCATTGTATCGGCCGGTGGCGCAATGGTGGGGGAGGGTGGTGCAGTGGTCGGGCTGGGCTGTGCTTGAGATTGGGCACAAGCCGAGAGAGCGATTGCGAAGGAGAGAGGGATGATGAAACGCCGTATAGGGTTCTCCATATTCGCCTCCTGTGGCGGGGAGTATGTGTCACAGTTGGTGGATAAGGTGACAACTGTACTCTAAAGTAGTAAGGGCGCGCAACTGACATTGTCATGCGACACGGCAGGGATTGCTGCCACAAGGTCAATCTCATAGCGTATGCTGGTGAATGGTGAGTAGATCTGCAGCAGTTGCCGCGGGTGCCCAAGCCACGTATAGTATCTGTCAACGCGATCAGCGACGTTTAACTCATTGGAGGATCATGTGGATTCGTGCACGCCACGCAAATATTGGTTAATTCTCGTCGTTTTTACCCTGTCCGCCTGCAATTTCAACCCGGGGAACGTGAATGAGCCGCCGGGTACTCATATTAAACCCTCCCAAGTTAAAGTGCTCATCTCGCAGGTCATTTACGACGAGATCTTAGATGTGCGTGGAGATGCTCAGCTTGAACTCGACCTGACGCCGCCGGAAGGGTCGACAACCCCAACCTTTGCGGTCCAGGCTACTGGTGACGGGACCAAGCAGTTCAGCGTGGCTGCCAACGATCGGGGCCAGATCTGCTGGGTGACCTTATCATATAAAACCATCGTACAACTGAATGGAAGCGTCGATGCGCAAACCCTGGCTCTGGAGTTTACCCTCACAGAGACCTATGAGGGAAAACCTACGAAAACCAGCGATTGCTCCGTGGAACTCCCATTGGATGGAGCGCTGGCATTCACCCCTTTCGCGGAAGGACCTTACAAGCTCTCGCCTGAGAATCCGGTCATCAAGCAGAGCTTCGCGCCGAACTCATGGACGGAAGTGCGCCTGGAGGTTGGAGGCGATTAGACCGCTCCTCGCAATGTCCCACCATTATAGGCAAGTCATTCTGAGCCCTACGTTTAGGAGATTCAATCATGAATCCAGTCCTTGAAACGATCCACCAACGCAAATCCGTGCGTGCCTACGAGGATAAACCCGTACCCGAAGAGGTGCGCGACGTGATCCTCAAATCAGCCATGCGCGCGCCAACAGCCGGCAATATGATGCTGTATTCCATCATCGAAGTCAGCGACCAAGAAGCCAAAAACAAGCTGGTCGAGACTTGTGATAACCAACCGTTTATCGCCGAGGCGCCGCTCGTACTCATTTTTCTCGCCGATTACCAGCGTTGGTATGACTACTTCATGGTTTCAGGGGTGGAACAGTTCTGCGAAGAAAAGGGCATACTGATGGTGAAACCAGAAGAGGGGGATCTGTTCCTCGCCTGTTGTGACGCCCTCATTGCCGCGCAAACAGCCGTGATTGCTGCTGAGTCCATGGGTGTAGGCTCCTGCTTCATTGGAGATATTTTAGAGAACTACGAAATTCACAGAGAGATGTTCGCTCTGCCCCAATATGCCGTTCCGATCTGTATGGTTTGCTTCGGTTACCCTTCAAAAGAACAGAAAGAGCGGGAGCGGACGGAGCGGTTCGGCGAGGAGTTCATCGTTTTTAAGAATCGGTACAGGAATCTTGGGGATGATGAATTCAAAGAGATGTACGCGGGCATGCACGAACGAATAATGGCGGGGAGTGCAGAAATAAGTGACCAACCTAACGTAGGGTTAAGGATGTATAAGCGCAAATTCAGCGCTGATTATGCGGTGGAAATGCGAAGATCGGTCCGTGCGATTCTGGATGGGTGGACAGCATAATATTTTAAATTTTATTAGCGGTGTATTAGCCCGCCTGGCCACTTTCCGGGGTACAAATTTCGCAGTCCCCAAGCGGGACCTATCTCAAGCGAAGA
>SOIH01000189.1 GCA_004376895.1 Anaerolineales bacterium
CTGGGGCATGATGTTCTAGTCGCCAACGCCCGTAAACTACGAGCGATCTATCACACCCCCCCTTGGGGGGTGTTATCCGGCCCTAAAATGTGCTCATCTCAATAGTTGGTACACGACGATATCTCCAATTTGATCCACTCGATGCAGAGCAAGAGTTTCATCGAGTCTGGGCTTTAGCGTCGGTCCAACAGGTGTATCGTCCATGTTGAGGAGGATGAATCGCACACCCCAACTTCGGAGCAAATCCAGGCAAGCTGGCTCAGGGCATTCCTGAAGCTCAGGGAATTGCGATCGATACCAGTAAGGGAAGTATGTACCATAGGCGAAGGTGATACGCTTGCCATGATAGCGGGTGTAGAGCATCTGCGGCGCACTCAAGGCACTTGTGAGTGGGAGTTCCATGATGCTGAATTGACCCGGTTGTTCTACCAGCCACTCATCCACAGGTCGAGGCCGGATGGCCTGAAGCGGCACTGGTTGCGGCCATAGCTCGAAAATGGCAATAGCCAGGATTACTATGCCCACGAGCTGCTCTCGATGGAACCTTGCTGATCTTCTGTGAGTAGGCTTGACCTCCTCGGTGATCCAGGTGGCGAAACCGAGTCCCGCGAGCATCGCAACGCCCAGGCTTGTGAAAGCTGCGAAGCGGTTCCAAGCGCGCATGCCTTCGAGAGGGGGGAGCAGCCAGCGCAGGAAGAGGGCCGGCAAGGGAATGGTCAAACCATCTGCGGCCAATGGCGCATAGGTCTCGTCAGTCGGGAGCCACTCGCTGAGCGTATCCATGACGGAATGAAATGCCGTAACAACGCTGTCCGGCGCTGGTACCACAACCGGATGTCGCCCGACGTGGAGTCTGGGGCCCAGGCTCAACACAAATGCGACGACCAGCAGCCATAGAATGGCTCCTCGCACCCCTCCTCGACTCTTTCGCCAGCCATAGAAGGCGAATAGCATGGCGATGAAACCAACGCCCAGCACAAACTCCAGAGCGATCTGCGGAAAATCCTCGGACACTGAGAGCAATCGGTCCCGAACCCAATCGCCCCAGAGCGGATGAAGTCCAGCAGGGAGCAGATAGTCTGTGGGACTGGCCGACCAGAAGTCGGCATCCCCGAGGGGGATCTGCAATTCAAGCTCTTGCCCTAGTTGAATATAGGGTAGCGTGAGAGGGACCAGGACAACGAGCAGACCCAGCCCGAGTAATCCCATCGCAATCCAGGCACTCCTGTCTCGGAGCAGCGGGCGGAGGGGACGCAGGCGGGCCAGAGCGTAGATGGGACCGAGAATAAGGAGGCCGAACGCATAGTAGATCGAGGCCCAAGCTGCCAGCAGGAAGCCAAAGATGGTGATAGCGATCCATCTATAGCGACGCGTATCGAACCAGCCCTCGAAGCCAAGGAAAAAGACCGGGATGCCTTCGATCGCCATAAGCGGGAGGATGCCGCCGTAGCGAACGGTGTGATAGGGGTTGAGGATGTAAAGAACGCCCGCCAGCATCCCTGCCCAAACATTCTCGGTCCATCGCTGGACCAGAAGAAAGGTTACCCAGCCCGTGAGAATGAAAGAGAGTATCGTGAATAGGTTGTAGGTCGTGATCTCGCCCCAAAGCCAAGTGAGAGGCAAGCCGATCACGGTATGGAGCGGGGTTAGCTCAGCGTGCGCGAGGGAGAAACCGGAGGGATAAAAAATATCAGGCGCAAAGAGAGGGTTTTGACCGAGGTTAATAATTGAGTGCTTGAACCACCACATCTTCCAGAGGTACTCGTAGTTGTCTGCTACAAACCAGCCAGGGACCCGGTCATTCAGATGAAGGATTAAGGGCCAGGTGACTGCCAGAGTAAGCAGAGTGAAGAAGCCGAATGCCCTGATCTGGATGTCTACTGGGGATTGCTTGTCTGAGGCTGCGGCCATTATCTAAAAGTTTACATCAATTCTGGGACGGAATCGAAGATCGTAAGACAACCAGCGGACGAATGCGACAAGTGGATACCAACTTCCTAAGATCCGGATATCTCCCGGATAAACACCCGATGGTTCTTGTAAGCCTCACCGCCTACATTCTCTAAATCGTGCCTCATTTGCACCGCCGACTCGGCTACCTGTGTGAGATCTGCGTGCTTAAAGCCGAACTCGTGGATGGTCTTCTCCATTTCGGAGTACAGGAGAGCATTGCCGCCGCGCCCTTGAAATTCCGGGAGAATCCCCGCGCCGTTCAGCGCTACCCACTTCGTGCGTTTCATGTCGATCAGGATGTCGAGGATGCCAAATGGAAAGAGTCGCCCTTTGCTCCGCCGAATAGCCGCGGATACGTCGGCAAAACCAAACAGAAAACCAACCACATCCTCACCATGGAGAATAATTTTTATCAAGCGCGGGTCGACAATCGCCAATATTTCACCCATCACGTAATCGATCTCACGCTGGGAGAGTGGATAGTACTCCCAATTGTTGATGAACGTATTGTTATAGGCCTTCCCAATGCGCGAGGCCCATTTTAGAAGCTCACGCTTATTCCGAAAACGCTTCACGGAGAGCCCACTGCGTTTTGCTGCGCGCTCCGCGATGCGGTGGACGCGTTCGGGTAACCGGAATTTCGCCGCGCTCAGGTAACAGGAAACGAAATCCACTTCTTTGCGGAACCCCAATTTTTCAACAAACTCGGGATAATACGGCGGGTTGTAGTTCATCATCGTCATCGCCGGGCGGAATTCGTA
>SOIH01000161.1 GCA_004376895.1 Anaerolineales bacterium
GAAACCACCACATTCAGGCCCAGGTAGATCAAGTATTGGTTCCAAGGCGCACGTCTAGTACTTCCCATTAGCGCGCATGATATCACATGTGGGAGAAAAACAAAATTGACCTACCCGAGGCGGGAAAGTAGAATAAAGTGAAAGCAGTCTCTGTCAAAGAGAATAGCCATGCCTTACCTCGTCGATGGTCATAACTTAATCGGGCAAGTCCCCGGCATCCAGCTCGATGATCCCGACGACGAAGCGCGCTTGATCTCCCTCTTGCGCACATTTTGCGCCCGCACCGGCAGGGGAGTAACAGTATACTTCGACCATCGCGCTCCTGGCTCAGAGAACCCGCCTTCGGGGGGTGGACTAAGTGTGTACTTCGTCACTCCACCGCGCACAGCTGACCAGGCTATCCAAACACATCTGCAACGACTAAGGAAAGAAGCCCGCAATTGGACAGTTATCTCCTCTGACCGGGCAGTACAACTAGCGGCACAACAATCCGGCGCCCGAAGCCTAGGCAGTTCCACCTTCGCCCGACAATTGCTAGGCAGAGAATCCCCACCAGAAACATCCGAAAAGCCAGATGCCCCCTCGTCGGAAGAGGATATCGCACGGTGGGAGTCGCTCTTCCACCGGGAAGATCAGGATAATTAAATTCTATTCAGAGAGGTATTCCTACTTCAAAAGGAAATTTAATAAGGATCGCGGTGACATTGTCAGGACCACCCGCTTCATTAGCGGCCTGCACCAACTTCTCACAAGCCATCTGTGGTCCAATTACCTCGGAAATAATGTTAGTTATCTCTTCTTCAGAAATAACCCCCCACAAACCGTCTGAACACAGGAGCAAGCAGCTGCCAGGCGTCACAGTGTGGGAGGTAATGTCTACTTTGAGGTTCTCATTTTTACCCATGGCATTCCACAAGACACTGCGATGGGGACTGTCGAGGGCTTCTTCTTCGTTGATGGCACCGGTTTCAATTAGCTGCTGGACGAGGGAGTGGTCAAGCGTGAGACATTCAATTCCGCCATCCCGGATGGAATAAGCCCGCGTGTCCCCAACATGTCCAATCACCAACTGGTCGCCGAGCATCAACGCGGCGGTCAATGTCGTGGCGCCACCAGCTGCACGCTTAAAAACAGCTTGGTTAGCCTCTTCAAAGGCTCGACTGACTAATTCATCAAGCGGTTGGTCCTCCTCACTGGGCTCGATTTCAAGTAGACGGAGGAACGCCCCTTGCGTCAACCTATGTGCGATCGTGCGCACGGCAACTGCACTAGCAATGTGGCCACATTCGTAACCGCCTAAACCATCCGCCACGCAGAATAGGCCGAAATCAGGTAGTCCTTTGTCACCATCGGCTCCGCCAACAATCACCAGCAGTGAATCATCATCGTGACTGCGCTCCATTCCCGCCGAGTGTGCAGAGCCCACCAATATATGGCGCCTTCCCTCGATATGTAGGTAGCTTGGAATCGCTCTGGGGTCCAGCGGAGCTGTCGACATATGAGCCCGGGACGAATCTTTTTTTCCACCCAATAGCCACTTCAGAAAGGACATACAGTCATTAACTCTTTTCCGTGAACAAGGAGCCAACCCAACTCTACCGCATTCTTATTCTATATTCGCCCTCAGGTGAGGGCAAGTGAGGAGAGGGGCCTCCCAGCACAAAAAACGCCCGAATCTACTGAAAAAGGCAGTCGATAGCGGGGAAAAGGGAGTATATGTGGTGTGTAGTTGTGAAACTCTAATTGCACAATCCCTCATACAGGTTGAGATACGATTGAGCAGTCCCTTCCCATGAGTAGGAACTTGCTCGTTCTTTTCCTTTCCCGATCAAGTTCTGCCTCAGTTCGTTCTCCTGCAAAAGCCTGGACATGGCCAGAGTGATGTCTTCTATGCTATGTGGGTCAACCAGAAGCGCAGCACCTCCTGCCACCTCTGGCATCGCAGTCAGGTTAGAGGTTAGCACTGGGGTCCCTACCTTCATAGCTTCAAGAACTGGGATACCAAACCCCTCATATAGAGAAAGATAAGCCAGGAACAGAGCACGCCTCATCAGCAAGTCTAACTCCTCATCTGAAATGAAGCCCGTGAAGACAACCCTCCCCTCCATTCCTGTATCTCTCACAGCCGCGTCGACCAGCTTCTTCATTTTGATCTGATAGGGTGCTCCGGACACACTGCCGGTCACCAGCAGCTTTCCGGGAAATCCTGACCTGTCCACCAGCTTGGCGAAGGCGTGAATTAAACCCACCACATTCTTCCTCTCGTGAATTCCCCCCACATAAATAATGAAGCCTCCTTGCAACCCATATTTCACCTCAAGCTCAGCCTCGATGGTTTCGTTCGGTTCATGCGGTTCCCTCAGGCCATTGGGGATGACCTTGATTTTCATCGGTGAAACCCCTAGCTTCTCGGCGATATCTCTTTTTGAGAACTCGGATACAGTTGCGATGACATTGTTCAGGCGGCAAGCCATTCTCATCCCCGGTCTATACAGGAGGTAATTAGTGAAGAAACCCATCGCCTCACGGAAGGAAAGAGGGATCACATCGTGCACGGTGAGTACACTCGGTACACCCTTGTTAAAAGGAAAACTCCAATTATATGGAAAGTGAATGACGTCTGCTCCTTCAATCCTGGCGATCTCCTGGATCCTTACCGAATCGAGATAGGCATTCTTTGCCGACATAACATGTGTATGTACATCCAATG
>SOIH01000007.1 GCA_004376895.1 Anaerolineales bacterium
TGCTCAATCTCGTTCACAAAACACTTTTTACGAGTTTGTCAACTTTAGATCTCATGGACTTATCATATAATCGCTGCTATTTTTTTGACACCGGAATTCGTTTTGAATGCCAGCGTTGTGGAGCCTGTTGCACGGGGAGCCCGGGAACAATCTATGTTGACAGGTCTGAGATGTCACGCATAGCAGAATTCCTGCGGATCCCTGTACCTCTTTTCCGAGAGCAATACCTATACCCATTTAGAGACAGCTACAGTATTCGAGAAGATTCAGAAGGTCGGTGTTTCTTTTATGACAACGGGTGTGATATTTATCCATTACGCCCTAACCAGTGTAGATCATTTCCCTTCTGGGTTGAAAATTTACGTTCCGAAGCAGAGTGGCAAAAGGTTTCCAGAGAATGTCCGGGTATCGGGCGTGGACAACTTTTTACTAAGGAGCAAATACTAGAAATCGTCCAATCTACATTTACCCGATTTGGATCAATGTGCTGATGGTCTTGAGGGAAAAGCCAAAGTTCCTCAAACTCAGACATATAGACACGTCTTGTATTTTGGCCAATTATCAATAAAGTTCAGACCTGCCTGCGACCTTATGATAGAACCTAGCCCAGAAACCAGACCGATACCGAGTCTTGCACCGGATGCGTTAACGGAAAAGACACTGACGCACGGCTTGAAATTCTTATCTGACCGCGATTCGGACCTAGCCCAAATCCTGGTCCAGGTAGGGTCACCGCCGATGTGGGCACTTGAGCCAGGATTCCCTACCCTCGTGCGCCTTATCCTTGAACAGCAGGTTTCGCTTGCATCGGCCAAGGCGGCCTATAAGCGTCTACTTTATGCCGTCTCTCCGCTCACTCCAGATCGGTTCCTTCAACTAGACCACGTCACACTCAAGAGCATTGGCTTTAGCCGTCAGAAAACCGCATATGGGCGCCACCTTGCTCAGTCAATCGTTGAGGGGCAACTCAATCTGGCTGCACTCAGCGCAATGGACGACGCGACCGTGCGTTCCGAGCTCATGAAAATTAAAGGTATCGGTCCCTGGACTGTGGATATCTATTTACTGAGGGCGCTCCGCCGGCCGGATATATGGCCGCGTGGGGACCTCGCCTTGGCCGTTGCAACGCAAATGGTCAAAGGACTGGCTTTGCGCCCAACGCCCGAGGAACTTGACGGCATCAGTGCCGGATGGCAACCGTGGAGGGCAGTCGCCGCGCGCCTGCTATGGCATTATTATCTTAGTATCCACGGGAGAGGAAATGCACGAGGACTGAGGTGAGCAATGCAAAAACGATGTGACTGGGTCGGCGACAATGAACTACTAATCAAGTACCACGATGAGGAATGGGGTGTGCCAATTCATGATGACCACCGTTTATTTGAATTCTTAATCCTAGAAGGTTTTCAGGCAGGGCTGAGCTGGCTGACTATACTTCGAAAGCGTGAAAACTATAGGACAGCGCTTGACCACTTTGACCCTCAAAGGATTGCGGAATATGACGAACCGAAGATACTGGCACTGCTTCAAAATCCAGGAATCCTCCGCAATAAAAAGAAGATTGAGGCCGCAATTATTAATGCGAAATCATTTCTAGAAGTTCAGCAGGAGTTAGGAAGTTTTGACGCATACATCTGGCAATTTGTGGAAGGAGCGCCGATTCATAATAAATGGAAGTCTGTCGGCGAAATCCCATCCCACACCTCTGAGTCAATTTTGATGAGTAAAGATCTCAAGGAGAGAGGATTCAAGTTTGTCGGTCCGACAATCTGTTATGCCTTCATGCAAGCGGTTGGTCTGGTGAATGACCACATCACAGAATGTTTTCGGTATAAGGAGGTATCTCGCCATGAATTGAGATGCAAATAACCTTAGATAATTATTGCGGGATCTGGGCGTACAATATATGAAATACTCTAAGCCCATCGTTCCATTACACCCTGGCCCAGTCCTGGCTTTCGTGACCTCGGTTCCAGCCGCTCTGGTTCTCAAATATTTCAGGAGCAGGTGCATATTTCAGCCACCTCGCGCCTCCCGATCCCGTCCCGGTCTCGGGACGGGGAGGGCAGGCCATTATTCCAATACTCCAATTGCGTAGCGAAGCGGAGCTGACTTCAACACAAAACCACTTGATGTTATGCGTCTTTCACTAATTGGTATGGCAGGATCAGGTAAGTCTTACTGGTCTCGTAAACTCGCTGAACATGGCTTCCGTCGGTTCTGTTGCGATGATATGATTGAAGCGAAACTTGCTCCGGAGTTGACAAGATCAGATGGAACCATGATGAAAGTGGCCGAATGGATGGGGTTCCCTTATGCGCCTCATTATCAGGAATGTGAATCTCAATACCTGGCCTATGAAACAGAAGTACTCACTGAAATCCTTGACTACCTTGAGAATCGGGAAAACAATCCTGGAGAGAACATCGTTGTCGATACAACCGGAAGTGTCATTTACATTGGAGAAGAAATCCTCGGAAGGCTTCAACGATACACAACCATCGTTTACCTGGCAACCCCACCTGAGGTTCAGGAGCAATTGCTTAATGCATATATATCCAATCCGCACCCCATGCTGTGGAGAGGCGCTTTTAGCAGGGAGCCAGACGAAACCAACGAGGAGGCGATAGCACGCTGCTACCCAAGACTCTTTTTTGCTCGAAAACGCTTGTATGAGCGGTATGCAGATGTGACGATCGATTATTATAG
>SOIH01000096.1 GCA_004376895.1 Anaerolineales bacterium
GGCTGTGAGTGCCCCGTTCGAGTGTCAGGTATTCGAAATTACCAAGGGGGAATACCCAGCCTCCTCTGGCGCTTTTGATGCCTTCATCGTTTCCGGGAGCAAAAAAGGAGTGTACGACCCCGATCCATGGATTGCTGACCTATCAGAGTTTGTTAGGAGCTGTAATCTCGAGCAAAGAAAACTTATAGGCATTTGTTTCGGTCATCAGCTTATCGCCCACGCCCTTGGCGGACATGCATCCCAATCCGAGAAAGGTTGGGGGCTGGGCTTGCGAAAGTTCGATATCACGGCACAGAAGTCATGGATGGATCCTGCCCTCAATCGATGTGCTCTCTATTTTTTACACCAGGATCAGGTGACAGCGCTGCCTGCTGGAGCAGAGCTGCTCGGAAGCAGTGAGTTCTGTCCGAATGCCCTCTACTGCATTGGGGATCAGGTGCTCGGCATTCAAGGGCACCCTGAGATCTCACCCAGTTTAATGGTCCAGGTTATCGAACGACGTAAAGAACAGGTTGGTCCAAAAGTGTATAGCGATGCGCTCAATTCTCTTAACAATGGGACGCCCGATGCCAGGACGGTTGCGCGCTGGATTATAAATTTCATTAATTTGTAGGATTAGATGACGAGCATCTCTTCTGTAAAGACTAAAGAAAAGTAACGACTCAGGTATTGTGTTCTGAGCGACCGCTGGCAGCGAAGATTCTCGTCTATGCCTAAAAGAGCGCTGTGTTTAGGGGAAATTCTTCGTCGCTTTGCTCATCAGAATGACAATGCCGCGAGGGACCTGAGTGGTTAAAAAGAAGATATTGAACAAGCCTGCGAATTATCATTCGAGCACTTAATCGGGGCAGCAGAACAAGCCAGGGAATTTGTTAAACGAGGACGTGGGAGCACGTAGAATGCTAGAGCATTCTATCGTTATTCCTGTTCCGAAATCATCCCCCGCGCAGCCCGCCGCGCAATCTCAACCGCGTAATTCGTGCCCCGATCCCAGGGATAAACCTGGCTCATGCTGGCAAACCACAATCCCGGGAGCGGGGTGTTGATATTGGGTATGGCTGCGGAATGATTTAATGGCGGGACCGGCTGGGCATATTTGGAGCGGAAGAGCCACGTCTCGCGTATCCAGTCTGCGGTAAAGTCGGGGTTCATACGGGCGAGAGAGGGCAGGAAGCGCTCCAGCAGTTGATCCTGCGTGAGCCGGAAATACTCATGATCTACATCGAGATAATCGCCGACATATACAATATGCTCACCACCGAAGAACTCAGGGCTTAGGAAATTCGTGTGCTCGACGAGAGAGAGGAAGGGAAAGCCCGCCTCCTTCGACATGTTGTGCCAGTAGATCCCCGCCTCAGATAGCCGGTGCTTTAACGCCAGAATCATCACCACGGCGCCCATCGATTTCAACTCCAGCAGCTGCGCTAAATAATCTTGAGGTAAAGCTGGTGCCATCCCGGCCAGCTGGGCCGGGGACGTGGTCACCAAACAGCGATCGACTTCCAGCGTCTCTTCCTTACTTCGCACGATCAAGCCGCCCGCCGGCGAAGGTTCAATACGCTCTACCGGCGTTTGCAAGCGAATATCAACTCCCATCTCACGCAATCGATCCGCGAATGCGTCCATGAATGCCTGGAACCCACCCTCAAACGTCCCCAGGCTCGGAGTGCGCGCCTTCACTCTAGCCCAGAACCAGGCCATGTTGACTTCTTTGTAGTATTTGCCGAACTTGCCTATCAGAAGCGGCTCCCACAGGATTTGGTAGGCGCGCTTGCCCACCCAGCGTTGAAGCCAATCATGCGCCGTGAATTTCTCCAGCGGCTTCCAGCGGGCGATATAGCGCAGATATGCGATGACCATGCCAAGGCGCGGGCGGTCAATGAATGGGAGCCCTCGAAAACGGAGCACCGCCATCGCCGAGTCCAACGGGTAGAACGACTCATCGAAATATACTGCGGTGAGCGGCCGAGGAAAGAGCACCTTTTCACTCCAGCCCAATTCCTCGATCAAACCCAGCATATGCACATCGGAAGCGAACCAATGATGGTAGAAACGCTCGACAGTCCATTCCCAGCGCGGGTCCTTAAATCCGGATGAAAGCCCGCCAACATAGTCCGCCGACTCCAGAATGGTGACCTCTGCTCCGTCGCGCGCCAAGTCGTACGCTGCGACCAGGCCTCCTATACCTGCCCCAACGATTGCTGCTTTCATGACGAATCCTCCGCTATCTCGGCTCGAACTTGGGACCAGGAGAGGCTCTCTCGCGCCATGTAATAGGCGCCAAGCAGGGTGATCGGTAGCCACAATGCGGCGTGAAGCACAAGCGTATACCCCGCCGCCAGTGCGTTCGGGATGCCATAGGCCTCCAGCACGGCAATACCCGGCGCGTCGAATGTCCCTATGTAGCCCGGCGCAGAGGGGATCGTCGTCGCCAGATTCACGATGCCGTTCATAAGCATGAGCGCGAAGAAGCTCACCTCAAAGGGGAAGGCATGCATTACGAACCAGTATTTCCCGGTCTCAAAGAGCCAGATCACAACCGAGGTCAAGAAGACCATGGCCACATCGCTCGGCGAGCGAAGCGATGCCAGGCCTTCCAGAAATCGAGCGCTAACGGCGTTCACATTATCATGAAAGCGCTCGGGCACTAATCGATCGGTGAACCATGAGATCACGCGCTTCGACTGCTCCGTGAAAGCCGCCAT
>SOIH01000072.1 GCA_004376895.1 Anaerolineales bacterium
CCCGCGTCGTTGCCTTGCATCTGATCGAGGATGTCTTGGGGTGGGTTGCCGTACTTGTTGTAAGTATCGTCCTGCTCTTCACGGACTTCTATATTCTCGACCCGCTACTCTCTATCCTCATCACAATCTTTATCCTCTACAATGTCTTAAAGAACCTGAAACAGACTCTGGCTGTGTTCCTCCAGGCCGTTCCAGAGAACGTCGACGTTGCCTCAATCGATGAGCGGTTAAACGAGATCGAGCATGTCTGTTCGACTCACCACACCCATGTTTGGTCGCTGGATGGCGAACACCATGTCCTGACGTCACATATCGTGGTGGACGAGGACGTCTCGAAAGAACAAGTACTTTGCCTGCGGAAGGAAATCCTTGAACTTGTCCGCGCCCTCGCCTTCGCCCATTCCACAATCGAGATAGAATTCGGTGAGGATGACTGTGGGGTCATGGATGGCGGGATGTGAGCAGGGATGATTTCCACCGTCACACATGATCCTGACATGGTTGTTTAACAGATTAACTTCCAGACCATATTGAAGAGAATCACCCGCATATACCTCGTAGTTGTCGGATAAACGAGAAGAGAGGTGGCTCTATGTTTAAACGGACCATTTTCATCTCGCTTTTCATCCTTCTTTTCGCTTGCCAGGTGACGTCTGGGCCTGACGGGGTACTACAAGGGCATGTTTCCATTGGTCCAATTACGCCGGTCATCCGAGAGGGCGAGGCAGAACCCACACCGAATCCCGAGATGTATGCCGCCAGGCAGGTTGTGATTTTTGATCGGAAGGGTCGAAAGGAAATTGCACGCGCCTCAATTAACGCCACCGGAGATTACGAGGTTCGACTGCCGGCGGGGATATATGTGGTTGATATCAACCATTCGGGAATCGACTTCGCAAAAGGATTGCCGACTCAGATTGAAATCCGACCTTATGAAGTTACTCGTTTGGATATTGACATTGACACCGGGATACGCTGAGGACGTTAAAGCCCTTTTAGTAACTTCGGACCGACTTTCTGAGCCCGCAGTCATCGAATCGTCCTGCTGCAAGACTCTTTGCGAGTGTTAAGGATGGATGCACCTAAGGATAAGCAAGACCTTATCCAAAAGATAAGCGATGAGCGTAGTGGACTCAGGGGTCTATTGGGATCTCTCTCTGAGGACGAGATGTTGATTCCAATGGATGATGATAGTTGGTCTGTTAAAGATCATGTCGCCCACATCGTTATCTGGGAAAAACGGATGATCGAGTGGTTGAATGTTGTAGAAAGAGGGGAAGTGCCGCGGCAGCTTCCTCCGGGGATGACTTGGGATGATCTCGACCGCTGGAATGAGCAAACCTTCGAAGAGAACCGCGAGCGAGAATTAACAGAAGTGCTGGATGACTTCAACCGTTACGCAGAAGAAGTTAATAAGGCAGTGGAGGCGATCCCGGAAGATTTGCTCATGGGAGCGGACTCTCTAGAGTGGCGTTCAGGGTCACCGCTTTGGGAGATGGTGGCGGCGAATACATTCTGGCACTATCCCGAGCATCGAGAGACTATTAAGCATTGGCAGGAAGCAAAAACATCCGGCAGGTAATGGTTATGTAGATGCAAGAAAAGAGGAGCGGGAGAATCCTGCTCTTTGTATCCGTTTCCTCCAGGCTCTGATAGCTGTGTTGCGCGATCTCTCTGCTCAAACGGCTATTGCTGTGATGGTGAAAGCGACGATCATCAATTTGATGAATCGCCCCTGAATGTTAGAATAATATTGCTTAAACGAATTGCCATTCGAAGCAGGATATTCTAGACTGACTGGATTTGAAGGGAGAATGCCATGACCGATAGCGTTTATAAAGTTATTGAGCTCGTAGGGACAAGCGAAGAATCCTGGGAGAAGGCTGCGGCAGCGGCAGTAGAGAGAGCCGGCGCCTCTTTGCGGGATCTGCGGATTGCAGCAGTCACCGATCTCGATATGCAAATAGATGATGGTAAAGTCATCACGTATCGAGCGAAGCTCAAGGTCTCCTTTAAGTTCTCGGACAAAGACTAACCGCATCTATCCAAGGTAATAAGCGGGACGTTTACTCGTCCTCCTTTCAGTAAACTGCGCATAGTCAACCTTCCAGGCCTAAATTAGGCATAGATTTTCTGTTCACAGGCCGATGGTCTTATCGGTTAAGTATCCTATAAAGTTAAAATCTCGATCTGAGATTAGTTGAACCACTTACACTTCAAAAAGGAGAAGTATATGTCTTCGGAGAAGGATCTCGGAACACTGCCGCACTGGGACTTGAGCAATATTTACCCGAGCCTCGAATCACAAGAGGTAGATGGCGCTGTTAAAGACCTGAGCGCGCGTATCAAGAAGCTCAACCAATTCCTCGAAAAGGAAAAAATCTCCCGTGAAGGAGAGATCCCATCATCGATTGACCGGACCGCGAAACTTGTCTCAGAATATCTTCAAATGACGAATGATATTCTCGCGTTGTCTGGAACGATAGGAACATTCTTGCACGGATATATTTCGACTGATTCTTTCAACACGCTGGCAAAGCGTAAGGAATCAGAATTTGAGAGGATCACTGTCCAAATAAAACGCCAGGAAGTCCTATTCAGGGGTTGGTTTGGGGAAGTAATTAAACAAGGAACCGATTTTAGTGATCTCATCGCTGCCAGACCGGTTGTGAAGGACCACGATTTCTTCCTCCAGGAAACGGTAGAACAAAGCAAATACCTCATGTCAGATGAAGAAGAAGAGCTGGCTTCGAAGCTTTCGTTGAGCGGCGCGAGCGCCTGGCAGAAGCTGCAGGGGACAGTTACTTCGCAGATCAGTGTGCCGTTCGAACGTGAAGGGATTGTCGAGGATGTTCCAATTGCCGCTTTGCAGAATATCCGCAGGTATGATCCTGATGAACAAACCCGGCGAAGAGCCTTCGAGGCCGAGATCAAAGCCTGGGAGAGCATGCGTGAACCTCTTGCAGCCTGTATGAATGGGGTAAAAGGCACAGTGCTCACGCTCAATCAACGACGTGGGCGGGAGGATGCTTTCCATGAGGTGTTGGATCAAAGCAGGATCGACCGAGAGACTTTACAGGCGATGCTTGGCGTTATGAAGGAATCCTTCCCAACTTTCCGCCGTTACTTTAAAGCTAAAGCGAAAAGAATGGGGAAAGATGCGCTTGCATGGTGGGACCTGTTTGCTCCAGTAGGGGAATCCGCGCGGCGCTTCACCTTCGAGGAAGCGAGAAACTTTATCGTTGACAATTTCGGCAGCTTCAGCCCGCGGTTGGCAGAATTCACTCGTAAGGCTTTTGACCAGCGTTGGATTGATGCTGAACCTCGAAAAGGAAAAAGTGGGGGGGCCTTCTGCATGGGTATCCCGCTTGTAGAAGAATCCCGCATCCTGGCTAATTATGACGGCTCATTGGATCAGCTATCTACACTTGCGCATGAACTCGGACATGCCTTCCACAAAGAGTGTCAGTGGGGGCTAACGGAACTGCAACGCATCACTCCAATGACCCTCGCGGAAACCGCATCGATCTTCAATGAGACGCTTATCAGCGAGTCGGCGTTAGAGCAAGCCCAAAGCGTGGAAGAAGAGCTCTCAATCCTGGAGACCTCCCTCGTTGGGACTTCGGGGGTAATCGTCGATATCTACTCCCGCTACCTTTTTGAGTCCGAGGTCTTTGAGAAACGCGCAGATGCCGAACTCTCTGCGGACGATTTCTGTGAGATCATGCTCCGCTGCCAAGCGGAAACGTACGCCGACGGGTTGGATGAGCAATACCGGCATCCGTACATGTGGGCATGGAAGCCGCATTACTACAGACCCTCGTTATCGTTCTATAACTTCCCGTATGCATTTGGACAGCTCTTCGGATTGGGTTTGTTCGCCCTTTACAAGGAGCGGGGTGAGGATTTCATCCCAGATTACGAAAGTCTCCTGCGTAATACCGGCATGGGGAACGCTGCAGATCTCGCGGCGCGATTCGACATCGATCTACGCAGCCCGGCATTCTGGAAGAGCAGCATGGATGTTATCGAGTGGAGGGTGGAGCGTTATATTGAGTTGGAGTGATGGACCCTTCTCACTTTAAGGATCAACGCGTTTAAAATGACTGGATTTTTCTTGGAGAAACTTAGATGACAACGATCGCTCGACATGCGGGACGCGCGGCAGATGAACTGAGACCGATCTTGATCACGCCGGGCTATATCGATTACCCGGAAGGATCGGTGCTTCTCGAGTTGGGGGACACGCGTGTGCTTTGCAACGTGACGATTGAAAAAGGCGTTCCCAAGTGGATGAACGCGCGCGATGCACAGGGAGGGTGGATCACCGCCGAATACGCCATGCTCCCGCGTGCTACGCAGCAGCGAACTGAGCGCGAGGTAGGGAAGCCAAGAGCCCGCAGCCAAGAGATCCGGCGTATGATCGGTCGAAGCCTGCGTGCAGGGTTCGACTTAGAAGCACTTCCCCCCATCACCTGCATTGTCGATTGTGATGTGCTGCAAGCTGATGGCGGTACCCGAACTGCGGCTGTTACTGGAGGGTATGTCGCTCTTGCCATAGCGCTAAACGGTCTGATTGCGGAAGGTGATCCCGACCGAGAAATTTATAAATCACCGGTCGCGGCTATTAGCGTCGGGCTGCTGGATGGCATTCCAATTGTAGATCTTGATTATGCCGAGGATTCGGTCGCCGAAGCGGATATTAATATCGTGATGAACGAACAAGGGAAACTCATCGAAATTCAAGGGACCGCCGAGCGTGAACCCTTCACGACGAATACTTTGAATCAGATGCTTAATCTAGCAAATGGCTCGATCGGGCAACTGATTCGGATCCAGAGACTGGCGCTAGAAGAACTGGGATTGTCTATATAACGATAGAAGGTAAAAAGCTTCAAGTAGAACCCGGGGATTAAGTTCGTCCCCGGGTTCTACTTTTTTTTAGTTCTTCTCAGAATACCATCAGTCAGGAACTTGTCACGCTGAACGAAGTGAAGCATCTTGCACTTCGAACAGAAGGGTACTTCTTTCCATGAACGAGTTTCTTTGTCGCTGCGCTCCTCAGAATGACATCAAGCAAGAACCCGTCATGCTGAACGAAGTGAAGCATCTCGTTCTTTGAACCGAGGGCTGGTTCTTCCCAAGAACGAGATTCTTTGTCACGACGATCCTCAGAATGACAATCCGGCGAGAAGCCTGAGTAGTTCCATTCAATGAAGGTATGAGGGGTGATCAAGTTTTTATGAATCGGCTGAGATCGGGGAAGATAAGGTTCTCTGTTTTGCCACGAAGTAGCGCTGGCCGATTGGCAGCCTCGAAGTTGCGGTGTACTTCACGAAGCGCTCGCACTTGCCAAGCAGGCGGGTCTTGCGAGAAAACAGCTAGACTTACTGTGAAAGCACCAGGGATGAGGAGTAGGGTTTCACCGCTGTCAGATGTCGTGGCGAAGAGCCTTCCATCAGGGGATTCGTCCCCGCTATTGCTGAAGGTCCCCAGAAGAGCCATCGCATCCTCAGCTGATTCGGGCATTACACCGTCAACGAAGATGCGTTCCTTAGATTGAAGATCATACAGGCCAACGCTATAGCAGGCAGCCTCATTCAGTTGCAATAAGAAGCGAGTCTTGCCTTCCTCCAGGACCATCTGCCAGCGGTTGCTGTCGGGATAGGTCTGGCGCATGCGTAGAGCGACTTCGCGTTGCCCCATATAGTGGCGGTAAATAGCGCGATATTGCGATGCGTTAATGCGCCCTTGTTGGAAATCTTGTTCAAGGCGAGCGATCTTACCATCAAGTGCTTCCAATCGACGACGGAGTTCCGGGTCGTTGATATTTTCTATGGAAGGTTCTTCTGCGATAACTTCAGCAACACTCTCTTCAATGACGGGGGCTGGACTCTTTACATCCTCTGGTAGCGTAGCAGAGTCATCGTGAACCTCACCGATGAAGGGGGAAGCTTGAATTCCTCCCATGGCGTCGATCTTACCCTCTTGTTCCCGCAGAAGTTCTCGAACCGCGCGCAGTTGACCGGCGCTAATCAGCCCATCACAGAATGCGATGGCTGCCGAGAGCATGCGCTCCTGCGCACGCTCTAGGCGTTCTAACGCGGCCAGATATTCGGCATCTTGTACCGCTGCAGGCTGCGCAATTGTCTCTTCAGGAGGCACTTCAACCTCTTTTTGGCGTGAGCGAGCAGCGGCGGTTACATTTGATGTACTCGCCATATACGAGCATCATAGCATGATGTGGGTGAAGACGTAGAGAGGAAAGATGTACCAATCGAAACCTCCCCGGTTTCCATGAATTTCGGTGAATTGGTTCGTAACGTCTGGTCTGCGGTATACTCATCCGGGTTAATATTATGCAACTCTTATGCCAGGTGGCTCGAAGGGGTCATCATGAAAAGCTAACCTTTATGATACGGTTGATAATCGGATCGCTGCTGATCGCTCTCGCGTTCTTAACCGGCGCGTGTGGAGCTGGGACGAGAGTGTCCTCCACGCGGTCTAGCGAGGCTGTGCTCGCTACAGCGTATGCAAAAGCCGAGCTGACCAAGCAGGCGACTTTTCAGACTCCACCGCCGACACCCGTCACACCCTCACCGACGCCACCCTTAGAGAGCCCGACCCCAACTGTGACAGTAACCCCTACTCCTGCTCAACCTGTGGTCACAGCGAATTACAACGCTTATGTTCGTTCTGGGCCGGATGAGAGTTATGACAGTATCGATTTCTTTTTAGAAGGGCAACGGGCATTCGTTGAAGGGCGTAATGAGAACGGGACAAATGGCACCTGGTGGTACATCCGACGGATCGATGAGGGCAAGGATGGCTGGGTTTGGAGCGGAGCCGTAACGCTCTCGGGTGACGCCTCTGGTATACCAATCTTGGAAGCGCCGCCGCAATAATCACGATCCCAGAAGTCGGGTAACCCGAAGAAAATAAATCTCCCGGAAGCAGGATCTCCGGGAGATTTTGACTCTTAGTTATGGATGGGCAATGGGCAGACTTCCTTCAGGCATATTTCGGATCTACCTCAAGTGGGGGAAAGCTTCATCCCACGAATTTGATCCCCTGTGCTAAGGGAAGGTCGTTGGAGAAGTTGATTGTATTTGTCTGACGTCGCATGTAGGCTTTCCAGGCATCAGAACCGGATTCGCGGCCTCCGCCGGTTTCCTTCTCGCCGCCGAAAGCACCACCGATCTCGGCGCCTGAAGTCCCGATATTCACATTTGCAATCCCGCAATCGGAGCCGGCGCAGGAGAGGAAAGCCTCAGCTTTGCGCATACTCTCGGTGAAGATCGCGCTCGACAAACCCTGAGGGACGTCATTGTGGAGCCGGATCGCGCCATCCAGGTCATCAACTTCCATGAGATAAAGGATTGGCGCGAAAGTCTCCTGTTTCACGATCTCTGTCTGGTTGGGCATTTTGACGATCGTTGGCTGAACGAAATTCGGGCCCTGATCGGGGAGCATCTTGCCGCCGAAAACGACCTTACCGCCCTCCTCTTTCGCTTTTTCTAGCGCTTCGAACATCTCTTCAACAGCATCTGAAGTGACGAGTGGTCCCATGATGGTGCTGTCGTCGAGCGGGTCCCCAATGCGTACTTGCTCGTAAGCATCGATAAGGCGCTGTGTAAGCTCATCGGCTATGTCGTGATGCATGATAATTCGCCGGGTGCTAGTGCAGCGCTGACCGGCCGTTCCAACCGCGCCGAATAGGATGGCACGTACAGCGAGATCCAGATCTGCGTCATCGGCGACGATGATGGCGTTGTTTCCACCAAGCTCGAGGATCGTTCGGCCAAACCGGCGGGCTACAGTCTCGGCGACATGACGCCCGACTTTTGTTGAGCCGGTAAATGAAACGAGAGGGATATTCGGGTCATTCAACAGAAGCTCGCCTACGTCCCGGCCAGAGCCGATCACAAGACTGAAGAGCCCATCCAGATTGTTGTCAGCCATGACCCGGTTAACGATGTGTTGGATAGCAATCGCGGTAAGCGGTGTGGAGGATGAAGGTTTCCATAGAGTGGGATCACCCGCCACTGCGGCGATAGCCGCGTTCCAAGCCCATACTGCAGCCGGGAAATTAAAGGAGCTGATGACGCCTACAACGCCCAATGGGTGCCACTGCTCATACATCCGATGATAAGATCGCTCGGAGTGCATGGACAAACCATAGAGTTGGCGTGAAAGACCAACAGCAAAGTCGCAGATGTCGATCATTTCCTGAACTTCGCCGCGACCTTCTGCGCGTATCTTTCCCATCTCGAGGCTGACGAGGTCACCCAGGGGATCTTTATAATCGCGAAGTGCGTTCCCCAGATCACGAACGACGAGACCTCGCTTCGGGGCTGGGACCTCTCGCCACGTTTGAAAAACATCTGCGGCCTTTGTGGAGACTTTCTTGTAGACCTCCGGGGTAGCTTGGATGACGGTCGCGATCTCCTCGCCTGTGGTCGGGTTGTAGGAAACGAGTTGTTTCCCTTTTGGATCCTTGATCCAACCATCGGGTCCTATGCATGCCCCGGCGTTTATCTCCTCAATTCCCAGTTTCTTTAGAAGTGCTTTCATATTTGTATCTCCTGATTAACTTGAGTTTTGACAAAAAGTCGGGCGGCTAGCGACTCGCGCATAACCGCCCATCG
>SOIH01000091.1 GCA_004376895.1 Anaerolineales bacterium
GACCTTTTGAAACCCCATCGAATCGACGTGCATACGGGCTACCGATATTACGACGAGGGACAAATGGAGCGCGCCCGGATAATCCTTCTACTGCGCAGTATCGACATGCCGCTGGACGAGATCAAGCAAGTGTTGGCAGCACCCAAATCTACGTCATCCGATCTGGTGGAGCATTACTGGAGCGAGGTTGAGTCCCGTATGCAGCATGGACGCAGGGTCGTCGACCATATCCATAGAATCCTAAATGGAGAGGAGAAACGCATGCCCTACACAGTTGATCAGAAGGAACTTGCCGATACAATGGCAATCAGCATATGTGACGAAGTGTCGATAGCAGATCTGATCCCTTACATCGACCGCTCGATTGCGAGCTTGAGATCCTTTGCCGAAGAAACAGGGCTGGAAGTCACCGCGCCGCCGATGGGGATATACCATGGGGAAGTCAACGAAGATAGCAATGGCCCGGTTGAGATCTGTCTTCCAGTAGAAGGCGAAGCCGTGCCAACGGAAGTCATCACGATCCGAACTCTCAAGGGGGGACCTGTAGCCTATACATACACGACTGTCGAGCAAGCCCGTTTCCCGGAAATCCTGCAGGCGTATGATGCCGTGCATGACTGGATACGACAGAGCGGTAAGCACATTTCCGAATCACCGCGTGAGATCTATCTGGCTCCAGAGGGAGGGGGAAGCCAACACGAGCCTTTCATCGAGATCGCTTGGCCATTTCGATAATCATCGGGGATGTTGGCAGCAGCGGGGATCCGGATCGGAACCGAACCAGGGATCCCCCGAGAACTTAATTTAGAAAAAGACTAAAATCTTCGGTCAAGCCCCTCTATTGGGAATGTGTTGGACCTGGATTCAGCCCGGGACAATAGAGGTTGGTTCCCGTTACAGTGGGGTACTTCCGTTGTAGAATAAATGCGTGGATCAGTCGGCGAAATCGAAGAAAGATCATCTGTCCCTGAGCGACTACGATCGCGAGTTATTGGCGGGCGAAAGCGGTCCGGGGGCGCAGATGGCCATGCGCATCATCGTGCGTATGGCGGAGATTCAAGGCGTCGAGCGTTTGATCGACATCGAGGCGGCGCATATCGACAGCTCGCTTTACATGGGGGAAGCAACGCTTGAATTCGCAGAGAAGCTGGTTGATCTCGGAGCGAAGGTGGCTGTTCCAAGCACCCTGAATGTCAGCGGCGTCGATGAGCACGGTTGGAGGCACTGGTCCGTCCCGCCGAATTGGGCGGAGAAGGCACAGCGACAGATGCGCGCCTATGAAGAGATGGGATGCATCCCGACTTGGACTTGCGCTCCCTATCAAACCGAGTTCAAACCGAAGTTCGGCCAGCAGATCGCCTGGGGTGAATCCAACGCCATCGTCTTTGCAAACTCCATCATCGGCGCGCGCACGGAACGCTATCCCGATCTGCTTGACATTTGTGCGGCGATCACCGCGCGTGTCCCCGCTGCTGGGCTGCATCTGGAGGAAAACCGCGCTGGGCATGTCCTTCTTAGACTGAAGGAAGTACCAGACAGAGTTCAAAGACATGAAAGTTTCTATCCTGTGCTCGGTCACCTAATGGGCAAGGTCGCTGGCGAGAAAAACCCGGTTGTAGTCGGAATGGAAGTGCATCCTGAGTGGGATCAACTTAAAGCGCTCGGCGCTGCTGCGGCTTCATCCGGAACGGTAGGGCTCTTTCATCTGGTGGGGATAACGCCAGAAGCACCCACGCTGGAAGCCGCTCTTCATGGTAACGAACCAGAGCAGGAGATCGATGTCACCATGGATCACTTACGTGAAGCCTGGCGGGAACTCTCTACCGCGGAAGGTCGAGAGCTGGATTTGGTGGTATTGGGCTGCCCGCACTTCTCGTTGGCGGAGTTTGAGCGATTGGTCCGCCTGATCGATGGGAAAGAAAAGGACAAGGGGGTCAAGTTCCTCGTCAATTCGAGTCGAGAGATGAGAGCGCTGGCAGATGAGGCAGGACATCTTCGATCTTTGGAAGCGTTCGGCGGTGTGGTAACCGTAGACACCTGTCCTCTGGCAACGCCGATGCTGTCCCCGGAGTCCAAGGTGGTGATGACAAATTCGGGTAAATTTTCGTATTATGCGCCGGGTATGCTCGATGAGCGGGTGGTATTTGGAGCGCTCGAGGACTGTGTGATTTCCGCCATTGAAGGGCGCGTTGTTCGGGACGAATCGCTATGGCGTACGTGATCCAGAGCAGGCCGTTGGTGGCGGGCTGTGCTGAGGGGGAGGTCTTGTTGAGCGGTAAACCGCTCAGTTTCTGGGGTGGATACGACGCGAACACGGGAGAGATTATCGACCGGCGTCATCCGCTTTCAGGCGAATTCGCCGCAGGGAAGATTCTCGCGCTGCCCTTCTCGCGGGGTTCGAGCACGACCACAGCCGTGCTGCTTGAATCTATGCGTGGGGGAACGGCGCCGGCCGCCATCCTGACCATAGGCGTTGACACATTTTACGCGCTCGCATCGATCGTGGCCGAGGAATTATTCAACGAGAATATCCCGATCCTATCGCTCTCTCCGGCGGATTTCGAGAGACTGAAAAATGGGGACACTGCGAAGATCAGCCAATCCGGCGAGATCGTAATATCCACACAGTCGGAGAAGCAGCTAACCGCCCTATGAGTTGACGGAAAAGCGTACAGGGCATTAAGCTTGGCCAAGCCGCCGGAATCATCAGGAAGGTGTACATGGAAATTTCAGCGACTATCCCAGTACTGGAGAACCGCCGCATCCTGCTGGGAATCACCGGATCGATCGCCGTCTACAAAGCCGTGGATTTAGCATCCAAACTCACACAGGCGGGTATGCAGGTGGATGTGATACTAAGCGCGGCCGCGCGCAAGTTTGTCACCCCGCTCACCTTCCAATCGGTCACCGGCAGGAAGGCATATACAGAGTCCGACCTGTGGGGCGAAGATGCGCATGTATTGCATGTTGGTCTTGTGGAGGGAGCTGCCGCTTTTATGATTGCACCAGCAACGGCCAATACAATCGCCAAGTTGGCCACCGGTCAGGCGGGTTCTCTATTGACGCTCACGGCGCTTGCGGCCCGTTGTCCATTGATCGTGGCTCCGGCGATGGATGTTGGGATGTATGAAAATATCGCAACGCAGGAGAACGTGAAAATCCTGCATGAGCGCGGCGTTATTTTTGCAGGTCCCACCGAAGGACGGATGGCGTCGGGCTTGATTGGTAAGGGGCGTATGCTCGAACCGACAGAGTTGATTGGAACTCTGAGGCAGGTTCTGGGCCAAGCGGGACCTCTCGATGGTCGCAAGATCGTCGTGACGGCGGGAGGGACGCATGAGCCGCTTGACCCGGTGCGTGTGTTGGCGAATCGTTCTTTGGGGAAACAGGGTTTTTCACTCGCTCAAGCGGCGATCGATCGCGGTGGAAGCGTGGTCTTGATCGCCGGCCCAACGACGCTGCCGACACCTGTTGGTGCGCGCCGGATTGATGTGACTACGGCCGCGGAGATGCTTGCAGCTACGCAAGAAAGCGTGGAGAATGCCGATGTCCTGCTTATGGCTGCAGCGGTGGCCGACTTCCGACCAAGTGAGACCGCAAAGGAAAAAATCAAACGCAAGAAGGATATCCCAGAGATCACACTGGAGCGGACGGAGGATATTCTGGCTGCTGTGGGCAAGCTCAAGGCAAAGAGCGGTTGGCCGCGCGTGATCGTGGGTTTCGCCGCCGAGAGCCAGAAGCTGATTGAAAACGCCCAGAGCAAGCTCGAAGAGAAAGAGCTGGATCTGATTGTAGCCAACGATATCACCGCGGTGGATGCCGGTTTCGCCGTCGACACCAACCGGGTCACACTGCTCGATCGAGCAGGCGGCAGCGATGAATTGCCACTCATGACTAAGGCTGCGGTGGCAGAGGAAGTGCTCAAAAGGGTTGTTGAATTGCTGGGCGCTGTAGATGATCAGTCTTGAACGCTGAACGAAGCGGTAAAGTTTATTTAGGAACGCAGGGTTTTTCCTTTGACGATTGGGTTGGCCCTTTCTACACCGCCGGCACATCGAAAACCACATACCTGGAGCAATACGCAGAACGCCTTCCTGCCGTCGAGATCGATTCCACATTCTATGGCGTTCCGAGGGCGACAACGGTACAGAAGTGGAGGGAACGAACACCTCCCGGATTCCGCTTTGCGGCCAAGTTTCCCAAACTCATCACGCACGAGAAGAAACTAGACCGGGCGCTCGGTGATGCAGAGGCATTCATCGGAACCATGCAGACGCTGGGTGATAAGCTGGCAGTTCTCGTCCTGCAGTTCGCCTACGATTTCACGCCTGATCTCCGCGATCGACTTGACTCGTTCTTGGCGGCGTTGCCTGGGGGGGCGTGCTATGCTGTTGAAGTGCGTAATCGTGGGTGGTTGAACCCGGAGTTTAGAGAAATGCTCTCACGGCACAATGTTGCATTGGTGCTGCAGGATCTCCATTACATGCCGAAGCTGGATTGGATCACGGCGGATTTTACCGTTATACGCTGGATAGGGCGGCGTAAGGATATCGCCCGCTTCGGAGAGATTCAGATCGATCGGTCACAAGAGTTGGAGGAATGGTCGCAGAAGGTGCGCAGCTTCCTCGCCGATGGTGTAAACGTATATGGCTTTTTCAACAATCATTACGCCGGCCATAGCCCGGAAAGCGTACGTCAATTCGCGGCAATTCTTGGCGTAGACCTGATGGAAAATATCAAAGATTCGAACATGGGCAAACAGATGGCGATGGAATTTGATGATGAGTGATCTTGGTAAACCGGAGTGGGCCCTGCCAGAGGAGCTGGATGTCCGTGAGGTGCTCGAAGTCGTAACTCGTGCACTCGAGGGGCAGGAGCGGGATTCTGAATACATCCAGGGGATGCAGATGGCTGTGCCGGGAGCCGGGAAACTCTATGGTGTCCGTGTACCGCAGCTGCGCACCATGGCGAAGCAGCTTACAAAGAAATACGGCGACCAAGAACAGGATCTCGACCGGTTCGCGCAAGCGAGTTGGGCGCAAGGGAGCCGCGAGCACCGCCTTATCGCGATTTTTGTCCTTGCCGGCAGGAGGAAACTAACCCCTGAACGCAGGTGGGAACTGGGCGTTGAATTCTTACCCGATGTTGAGGATTGGGAGACTTGCGATCAACTATGCCACGCATTATTGGGTCAGGCATTAGCGGAGGATCCGAACTACATGGAGCAACTCGAGACCTGGATAGATGACGACAACTTCTGGGTCCGGCGAGCAGCGCTGGTCTCAACCGTGATCCTCCGCAGGGCAAAATACTCCAAGGAAGTAGCAGAAGGACTGGATCAGCGAACCCTGAGAATGTGCGCCGTTCTGCTGGATGATGGAGAGAAGTACATCCGTAAAGCGGTCGATTGGACGGTGCGCGAGGTGCTCAAGCGTCACTACGCACTCGCATTTACGTGGATGGTGGATCAGGTCGAAAGTGGGCTTGGCGCCATCGGTCGTTCGACGCTGAAACTCTCCGCTAAGAAGCTCGACGAGGCTGACCAGCAGCATTTACTCGCCGCTCTCGACTAAGACCCTGATTCTGAATGTGCCCGACAATCCGATCAAAGAGACCGGGCAGGGTAAGCAACCTATTTTAGTTACTTCGGATTGCGTGAAGCTGCTCGACGCCCCCTGCTGAACTCCCAATACACAATGGCCATAGGATTTAAGTCCTCTGACCCATGGGTGGGATGGTCATGGGTTTGGGTGAGTGTTAGATTTAAGGGACAATTTCTAATGTTTTCTTGAGGAGATAGATATGTTATTAGGTGCCCGATTAAAAAGAACCATCTTCCTAACCCTGATTATTGTCCTGCTGCCTGCGTGCAGCATCCCGTTTTCAAACAGCAGTAATACGGAATCCCCTCAGCCGGATGGATTGATAGCGGAAGTTGTCGTCGAAAAGCCGACGGCGACATCACAGTCGCCCACGGCGGTGCCCGAGGTTATTGAAGAAGAGATGCAAGAGCCGCCTCCAGAGGCAACTGAGGTTGAGACACAACCCACACAGGCTGTCGAACCTGAACCAGAAAAGCCGATTAACCCAATGACGGGCTTACCCGTGGATGACCCGGGCGTTCTCCAGCGGCGACCCCTGCTCGTTTCGATCTCAAATTTTCCTCCAACGGCGAGGCCGCAGGCGGGGCTGTCATTCGCATCGCATGTGTACTCCACGTTCATCGGGTTCGGTATGAACCGCTATGTTGCGGTTTTTTATGGTGACTATGCGGAGCACCTCCAGGAGATTCTTACCAATCGGCTCGCGGAGGGCAATGACGATGATTTCGCGATCGGCCCTGTCCGCTCTGGTCGAGTGGCTTTTGAGGACATTAAAAATCAATACCCGCACGCGCTCCTGATCACCGCTGGAGCCTCTCCGGAAGTGCTTTCGCAGCTATCCAATCAGGTTTCGGTGTTCGGATCGAGCGATGAGAGTGTCAACAACACAGGTGTTGGGGCGGATGCGCTCGGTCAGCTTGCGAGCGACTACCCGGTTGATCCTTTGAAGTATGAATCGTTGGTGTTTGACGCGACCCCGCCCGAAGGCGGGGAGTCGGCCGAGTTCGTACGCATCATTTACAACTATCTCAACCAGAATGGATGGGAATACGATCAGGGGAGCCGCACATACCTGCGATCGCAGGATCAGGCGGATGGCAGCGGAGATCTCTTCCCGATGATCGATAGATTGACAGGGGAGCAGCTGGGGTTTGAGAATGTGGTTGTGTTGTGGGCGAAGCATTCGTATCTCTCCACAACAGTGCTCGAAATCAACCTCTCCTATGTGTGGGATCACTTCGGTTTGCTCTACCGCGATGGCAGGGTCTACGAGATCAAATGGTCAACACGCAACGGTGAGTTGATGATCTACGACGGAGAGGGAGCACCGGTGCCTTTGAGGCCGGGTAAGACCTGGTTTGAAGTCGTCAGTTTCCAATCCACCTGGGATCGTGACAAGAGCATCGTGCGTTTCCACGAGCCCCCATCCGATTTCTAGCTTGGTGTCTTTTCGCCAATAATGGTCCACTAGAAATTGCAGGGTCGTATATGGATTATTGGAAGCATGGCAGAGCAATAATGGCCATGCTTCCTTGATTTAAACAAGTCGTTTAGTACAGCCCCAAGGATTGTGGGGTCATATCGATCTATTGAATGTTCCAGCGCCCGAACGGCAGTGTTTTTGGGCTACAATGTGTATATTCTCGAGATGAATCGTCTTTTGAGCTAAGCTGGCTCTCCCTAACGACTTCGACCGCCAAGGACAGGAGGTGTCCTGATGGAATTACTTACGGTGAAGATTGAAAATCCGTCTGATGTGAATGTCATTTTCGGCCAGGCGCACTTCATCAAGACCGTGGAAGATATTCATGAGGCGCTTGTAGGGGCGGTGCCGGGGATCGAGTTTGGGCTGGCCTTCTGCGAGGCCTCCGGTCCCGCGCTGGTACGGACGAGCGGCACATCGAAAGAGATGATCGCTTTAGCGAAGGCCAACGCGCTGACCATCGCCGCCGGGCATATATTTCTCATCTTCCTGGCTAACGCGTTCCCGATAAACGTTCTCAACGTTGTAAAAATGGTTCCGGAAGTCTGTCGTGTGTTCTGTGCGACTGCGAATCCGGTTGAGGTGGTATTGGCAGAGACCGATCAGGGGCGGGGCGTGCTTGGTGTGATTGACGGCGAGGCACCCAAGGGTGTAGAAACCGCGGGTGATGCCGCCGAGCGAATCGAGCTACTGCGGAAATTCGGATATAAGTTGGGGTGAGATCAGGATTGTCGAGCAAGGAGTAGAGTGCCATGGCGCTGCACAATACGATTACGGATGTGCCGGGTATTCGCGTAGGGCACGCGCATGATATTGAAGCGATCACGGGGTGTACTGTTGTGCTCTGTCCGCAAGGTGCGGTTGGCGGTGTCGATCAGCGAGGAGGAGCACCCGGAACGCGTGAGACAGATCTGCTAGGCCCGATGCACTTGGTGAATAAAGCGCACGGGGTCTTGCTGACGGGCGGCTCGGCGTTTGGTCTTGATGCGGCGACGGGCGTTATGCGTTTCCTCGAGGAACAAGGCGTGGGCTTCGATGCGCATGTAGCGAAGGTTCCCATCGTGCCGGCGGCGGTACTCTTCGATTTAGAAATTGGCAGGGTGGATGTGCGACCGGACGCGGCGATGGGCTACCTGGCTTGTCAGAACGCCTCGAAGGATCCTCCGCAGGAGGGGAACGCCGGCGCCGGGATGGGCGCGACAGTAGGGAAGATCCTTGGTATGGCCGGTGCGATGAAGTCTGGAATAGGGAGCGCGAGCAGAGATCTGGGCGGGGGAGCGGTTGTCGGTGCACTGATCGCCGTCAATGCTTTCGGGGATGTAGTTGATCCTGCGAGTGGCGATATCCTGGCCGGAACGCGTCCAGCCAAGCTGGGTTCCATACGATTTGGGGGTGATGGTCGATTCGCAGATACTCTGGCTGTGATGAAGGGAATGGCTGGAAAGATGGCGCTGCGGTTTGCCTCTCGGGGCAATACCGTGATTGGCGTTGTGGCGACAAACGCGCAGCTCACGAAAGAGGAAGTCAACAAAGTCGCCCAAATGG
>SOIH01000039.1 GCA_004376895.1 Anaerolineales bacterium
CAGCGTGCGCAGGGCTTTGATTAAACGGTTGGCGCTCATGCGCCGCGCCAGTAATATCAGCGCCCAGGTTGAGGCTTCAAAATCCTTGGGCGTGGCTTTGATTCCCAACATCTTCTCGGCAGCCTCGACTTCGGCAGCGATGCCATTGGCGACGGTGGTCATAAAGGCCATCGAGACCGGCAGACGCTCGATCTGTGGTGCATCTTCGATCAACGTATGGCCAAGATCCTCAAGCAGTTTAACGGTCGCCTCAAGACCGGCTATGCAGTCCGGGTGCATGGTCTTGCCGAGCAACGGTTTCGGCGTGAATGCGATGCGCAGCTTGCCCGGATTACGTTCGATCTCTTCCCTGTAGGGTCGCTCGGGAGGTGGTGGAGAGTGGGGCGCGCCGGTGTAGTAACCATGGGTTGCGTCGAGCATGGCGGCGCTGTCGCGCACGCTACGGGTGAGCACGTGTTCGACCACGGCGTCGAACCAATAGGCGCCGGCGATCATGCCGCTGGGGTTGCGTCCTCGGGTGGGTTTTAATCCAAACAGCCCGCAGCAGGAGCTGGGGATGCGGATCGAGCCGCCCCCATCTCCACCGCTGGCTAGGGGCACCATTCCGGCTGCTACGGCGGCACCCGAACCACCGCTTGAGCCGCCTACGGTTCTTTCTAAATCCCAGGGGTTGTTAGTCGGGCCGAAAAGTTCTGGCTCGGTGTAGGCAGTGATGCCGAATTCGGGGGTATTAGTTTTCCCTACAACGATGACCCCGGTTGATTTGAAACGCCGAACCAGTTCGCTATCCTGGACGGACACATAGTCCTTCAAGAAACGGGAACCGCTACGAAGCGGTTCACCGGCATACTCGGCGAGTAAATCCTTCAGCATGAAGGGCACGCCCTTGAAAGGGCCATCCGGTGGTTCGGATTGAGCAGCAGCGCGGGCCTGATCGTACATGGTGTGGATAACAGCGTTGAGCTTGGGATTGAGCGTCTCAATGCGGCGAATGGCCTCTTCAACCAGTTCAAGGGGCGTGACCTCCCCTTGACGGACCAATTCTGCCAATCCAAGACCATCCTTCTCGCTATACAACGATTCGATCGACATGGGAATCCCTCATTTAGCGGTTACCCATATCATCGCGTATTCTTCGAGGAAGCTCAACTCAAAATCTCGATTCGTTTCAATAACGAACAGATATTTATGACCAACAGGGGGATCCCTGATGGGCTTGATGTTGATAACGATCCCTTGATATATTAAATCGCGCTGATACTCAGAGAACGAGAAGGGGCTGGTTGGGCATTAAGGATTTGAACTAATAATCTCTGGTTCCTGGGTTCAACCTGTTATATCCTGTGTGGGCCAGGCTGGAGATACCAGTACACGAGTCCGGCGTATTCCGTATGCTATTTCCCCCAGCGGTTTTTGGTTTATGAACATTGTCCTTGAGAAAAACTAGTTTCATTAAACTATTGACAAAATAACAATAGATAATTAGACTATAGACGATAAGCAACTACGTGAAGGAGGACCTATGCCCGGTGGACGAGGGAGGGGTGGTGGCAGAGGGCGGCGACGCCAGGGATTGATGGGTTTCTTGCGACCGTGTCTTCTTTTTCTGTTAGCAAGAGATGATGCCCATGGCTACTCATTACTTGATGAGTTGGCCGAGTTCGGCATTGATCCCGAGCAAATCGATCCCAGTCTGATTTATCGCGCTCTGCGCGATATGGAAGAGGCGGGATGGGTGTCATCCGAATGGGGTGAGGAAAGCCAGGGACCTCAAAGGCGGGTCTACCGGATCGTGCCTGAGGGGAAATCCTATCTGGCCGACTTGATGAACGGTCTTCGCCGCCGGCGAGATGAGATCGATCATTTGCTTCAGGCTTATGAAAAAGAAGTTCAACAAGGGTGATCACAGAGAAATCATGAATTTACACGTATTCGATTGAATACAAACCAACGATGGAACGGGAAAGGAGAAAATCCAATGCCAGCAAAAGATAAAACTGGACCAATGGGTGAGGGTGCCCGAACAGGTCGGGCAGCAGGTGATTGCAATGATACAGTCGAGTCCAATGCGCCCAGCGACAGCACTCGAGGAGGTTTCGGGCGCGGCTTTGGTCGTCAAGGAGGGAATAGAGGTCAAGGACAGGGACGCAGGATGGGCCGACGGCGCGGGTTTGGCGCGGCTGCGAGCGACGAGCAGTGTGTCTGTCCCAGCTGCGGGCATAAAATCGCTCACGTTGCCGGGCAGCCATGTTCACAGCAAGTATGCCCCAGCTGCAACGCCCGCATGACGCGCGCATAAAAGTCCACAGAAGCTCTACAAGAACGAAGATTGGGAGAGAGACGATGAAAGTAGCGATTTCTTCACACGATGGCAAGCTTGATGCCCGCTTCAGTTTACGATTCGGACGCTGTGATTATTTTGTAATCATCGACTCCGACACGCGAGATTGGGAGGCGAAGCGCAACCCAGCAGCAGACGCCCGCGGAGGCGCTGGACCGAGAGTGGTGCAGTTTCTGTCTGAACAAGGAGTGGATGCCACCATCACCGGCCGCTATGGGCCAAACGCATTCACCGCGCTCGACGCTGCCGGGATCCAGGCCTTTGAAGCCGATGACGGGACGCCAGAGCAATTGATCGAGAAGTTCCTGGCTGGTGAGTTGAAGCAGGTCCACGCCGCAACGGGTCCCGAGCTGCATTAAGGGGCGTTCAAGAGATCATGGTGATTGCTGTAGCCAGCGGCAAGGGCGGAACGGGCAAGACGACAGTCGCAACCAGCTTTGCTTTGGCGCTTGCCGAATCCGGTAGGCCGGTAGCCTGTCTTGATTGTGACGTCGAGGCACCGAACGCCCATATCTTTCTGCGACCCGCACTCAATAACTACAAGCAGGTTGACCTGCTTATCCCCGAGGTGGACAGTGATGTTTGCGCTGGCCGCGGGGTTTGTGCGGAAGTCTGTCAATTCCACGCCATTGTCACATTGGGTGGCAAGACGCTCGTCTTTCCAGAGCTTTGCCACGGTTGTGGAAGCTGCACCTTGGTCTGTCCTGAAAAGGCGATCACCGAAATCCCAAAATCACTGGGGCACTTAGAAAGCGGCCGCGTCAACGGCGGCATGTTCTTCGCCCATGGTGTATTGAAGATAGGCGAACCCATGGCGGTTCCAGTCATATCCCAATTGAAGGATTGGCAGGCATTCCCCCAATCAACCATAAGCATCGTCGATTCTCCGCCGGGCGCTTCATGTCCAGTTGTCGAATCGCTTCGAGGGGCTGACTTCATACTGCTCATTACCGAGCCAACGCCATTTGGGTTGCATGACCTCCGTTTGGCGGTCCAGCTCACCCGGGAGCTCAATATTCCAGCCGGGGTGATCGTGAACCGTGACGGCATCGGTGATGACGGTGTTGATGCCTACTGCCGTGAGAGCGATATGCCGATCTTGATGCGCATACCCTTTGATCGCGAGTTGGGTGCAAACCTCGCCCAGGGTAAATCTCTGGTTGAGGTTGCCCCTGAATATAAACAAAGGTTTATAGACTTGTATTCCCGGATTGAGGCGATCCTGGATGATCGTGGGGGGAGGACATGAAGCAGCTAGTCATCCTCAGCGGTAAAGGGGGTACTGGGAAGACCAGTGTTGCAGCTGCGTTCGCTCACCTGGCATCCAACGGCAGCAAGGCGATTCTGGCGGATGCAGATGTGGATGCAGCCAACCTGGAATTGCTGCTCTCACCCGAGGTGCTGGAGTCGCATGAGTTCGGCGGCGGTAAAGTTGCCGTCATCAATGAAGATTCCTGCGACGGTTGTGGGATCTGTAAAGATGTGTGTCGCTTTGATGCTGTGCACGAGGGCGACGGCATTTTTCAAGTAGACCCTATTGCCTGTGATGGCTGTGCGGCTTGTGTTTACCAATGCCCAGCACAGTCGATCCACATGCAACCACAAATGGCGGGTCATTGGTACCGCTCCACGAGCCGTTATGGGCCGATGTTTCACGCAGCCTTACGTCCTGCTCAGGAGAATTCTGGCAAACTGGTCACGATGGTCAAGCAGCAAGCACGACTGCTGGCCATGGATGAATCGTACGACCTGGTGCTCGTCGATGGACCACCCGGGATCGGCTGCCCGGTCATCTCGGCGGTTTCCGGGGCAGACCTTGCCTTGATTATCGCTGAACCGACGGCCGCCGGGACGCATGATATGCGCCGGGTTTTAGAGACCACGGCACATTTTGACGTACCAGCGATGGTTTGTATTAATAAATCCGATCTCTATCGCCAAGGCTCGGAAGAGATTGAAGCATACTGTCGCGAAGCGGGGATCCCTGTCGCGGGCAAGATTCCATTCGACTCCAGCGTGACTGAAGCTATTGTCCAGGGTCAACCGGTGACGGTTTTCAAACCCCAGGCGCCTGCAAGTGTGGCTATTAGAGATTTGTGGGAACGGGTCACCAGTGAACTCATGGATGTGAATCATGAGTATGCATGATCAAGCGGACGAGCTCATAGAGAAGATCCGGGACCGATTGAGCACGGTCATCGACCCGGAGACCGGCGCCGATGTATTGCGCATGCGGCTGGTCGAAGATCTCGTAGTCGACGACAAGGGCCGCGTGCGTTATACCTTTCGGCCATCTTCCCCGCTGTGCCCGATCGCCGTATTTTTAGTTAAACAAATCAAATTGGCTGTAGCAAATGTGCCCGGTGTGAGCATGCAGAATATCACAGTTACAGGGTATGTCGCTTCCGAGGAATTGACCCAACTTATCAATAAGGAGAATGAATGATGCGCATAGCTATTTCCGCAGAAACCAATAATGGACTGACCAGTCTCGTCGCACAACACTTCGGGCGTTGCCCCTATTTTGCACTCGTCGACGTCGAAGGTACCGAGGTTCAAACGATACAACTTATCGAGAACCCCTTCTTCGCCGGTCATGAAGTCGGTCAGGTTCCGGGGTTTATCCACGAGCAGAAGGCGGAGGTCATGCTCAGCGGCGGTATGGGTGGACGGGCGATCCAATTCTTTGATGGATATGGCATTGCCGTCGCCACAGGCGCAGCCGGTACCGTGAGCGCGGCGTTAGAGGCTTATTTCGCAGGTCGACTTAGCGGAGCCGCCCCTTGCGCAGAAAGCATAGAACATGGTCATGGTGATCATCACTAAATCAAGCTAGCGAAAGTGTTTGATGTTGGATGGCGATGACGATCAAGTGGGTCTTGCTCTATTCGGAGAACCAAGCCGAGCTTCGTAAGGTTGGCCGACCGGTTAAGGCATTCGACGAAGAGACTCGCAAGTTAATCCAGGACCTACGTGATACGCTCGTTTATCACGCCGACGGTGCGCGTCTGGCTGAGTCGCGGAAAGGGCATCGCACCTGCTGCCTACGGTTGGAAAAAAGACCAAACGATAACCTTTACTCGCCATAGGGGAGGCTATTCTAGCAGCCGTCATGATCGTTCTCTCGAAAGGCTACCTGCTCTCGGATCGCTGTGAGACGCACCCGATGACACACTGTGTAGAGCATTTCGGCGGAGCTTGACGATGAAATATACGTATGGACCCGTACCTTCCCGGCGCCTGGGGCAATCCCTTGGTGTTGATCCCGTCCCGCTCAAGACCTGCAATTGGAATTGTGTCTATTGCCAATTGGGGCGTTCAAAGCCATTGGTAAATGAACGAAGGGAATACTTCCCGGCTGAAGATATATTGACGGATGTTAAACAAGTGCTTGCTTCGCATACCCCCGGAGATATCGATTGGATCACTTTTGTCGGATCGGGGGAGACCACCCTTCATAGCCGTCTCGGATGGCTCATTCAGGAGGTCAAGGACTTAACCCAACACCCAGTAGCGGTCATCACGAATGGCTCCTTGTTGTATATGCCGGAGATGCGTGAAGAGCTAGCGCTCGCCGATGCTGTGCTGCCTTCTCTTGACGCCGGTACACCAGAGCTGTATCGGCGGGTAAACCGACCGGTGGCTGAGCTGTCATTTGAAAGCTTGTTGGATGGCTTGATCGCGTTCCGGAAAGAATACCAGGGTAAATTGTGGGTAGAAGTCATGCTTGTGCAGGGGCTGAACGACTCCGAACTGGCGCTGCGCGATATCGCTAATGCAATCGCGCGCATCCAACCGGATGAAGTGCATATTGTATTACCCACCCGGCCGCCGGTGGAAACGTGGGTCCAGCCACCGGATGAGGAGGGTTTGTCGCGTGCCCGCGCTATCCTCGGCGACATCGCCCATGTGCTCCACCCTGGCAGCGGGTCGTTTCATCTCAGCGGGAATGAGTCGTTGGCGGAGGAGGTGGTCGGGATCATAACCCGTCATCCAATGCGCGAAAGTCAATTGATCGAAACTCTCCAACAATGGTCACCCGGGGATATCGCCGCTACGATGCTCGAACTCGAGAGAAGTGGTAAGGCTCAGATTGTGGAGCGTTTTGGTATCCGCTATTGGAGTGCTTCACCCTCAATCTACCCCGATGTTGAGCAGAGTGAGCGGACCGATGTACGGAAGGCGGGAGATGGATTTCGAGGTGATCAGATTGAAGGCGAGAGGAACGGCGAACAATGACTGGCGATCAGAATGAAGTCGTCCTCGCTGCGATCGAAAATTTTTAGCATCCTGCAGTCGCACCCAATTTCTTGGATCTGGGAATGTTGCGCGAGAGCAAGAAGACCGTGAATTAGAAACATGATTGCGAAAGGAGAAAATAATGAGTTCCAAGACGAAGATCGGCATCATTATTTGCGATCGTTACCGCCAATGTGCTGGCGGGAAGTGCTTCCGGGCGATGAAGAACCGGGAGGGCGCCTTCAGCATTTATGCGAATCAAGGGGTGGAATTGGTCGGCTATACAACTTGCGATGGTTGCCCGGGCGGAAATATTGAATATACAGGCGACGAAATGGTGAAGAACGGCGCCGAGGTCATTCATCTAGCCACAGGGCTCATCGTGGGTTATCCACCTTGTCCATACATCCACACCTTTCAAGAATTCCTGATGCAGCGATACGGGGTGAAGGTCGTCGTGGGCACTCATCCAATCCCTGAGAAATACCTTACCATGCATACAAGTCTGGGAACCTGGGACGATCCATCCTGGAAAGCGCTCATCGAGCCCACGCTCGCCGATGAAGAGGCGCGTCTCGCGTACAACTAGCTCCAGTAAAGACGGGATGACATTGCTTTTACTTTCGATCAGTAAACTCTAATGCGCTGGAGGTAATGCCGCGTGAAAACCGAACAGATCAAGGAATTGGAAGAGAAGATCAATGACCTAAAAAAACGTTGGCCGGCACATTCGGTGTCGCCTGCCCTATTTCAAGAATTGGAGGATCTGGAGGAGGAGTTGGAGAGCGCAGTAACTGAGTCCCAGCAGGGAAGAGCTAATGACTCAACCACGCCTTCCGGGTAATCGCGCGCACTGACTAGCGTTGAATCTTGGTTGAGGTTCATAGCGTTCGAAAGGGCGCTTTTTTATTAATAATATTATTAACTTGACAATACGATGTAATACATAGTATAATGCGAAGCATGATGAAAGAACAAGAGCTATCTGAACTACTCGCAAAGCTTACTCAGGAACTCCGCCGAGGCATCCTGGTCTTGGCCACACTCAGCCAGCTGAAGGAGGCAAAATACGGGTATGCGCTGATTAACAACCTGGCTGAGCGCGGACTGGACATCGAGCAGGGAACGCTCTATCCCCTGCTGAGGAGGCTGGAATCCCAGGGGCTACTGCAGAGCGAATGGAATGTTGAAGGCTCGCGCCCTCGCCGCTATTACGCAATCAGCCCGGCTGGTTCACGTCTGCTTGAATTGCTGAGGGCAGAGTGGCGCGACCTAACGACTGTAATTGATGTTCTGCTGGATGGAACATCCATGAGAGGAGAAAACAATGAGTCTGATTGATCGATACGTCCATGAGGTCGGGCGGCACTTGCCGCGGAAGAACCGGTCTGATATCCAAGCAGAGTTGCGTTCCTCGCTGATCGATGCGTTGGAAGACCGAGCGGGTCATGAGCCGACCGAACCTGAGATTGTCGAGTTGCTGAAAGAGCTTGGTCCCCCTAAAACGGTGGCGGCCTCCTACTATCCCGAGGGACAGTACCTGATCGGACCCCCGCTATACCCGTTGTTCCGACTGTTAGCCGGGATTGTCTTGGCGGCGGTACTGGGAGCGCAGTTGCTGGCTTTGGGGATTGGGTACTTTGTCGCTCAAGAACCAATTGCTCCTCTGGAAGCTGTGGTGGGTCTGCTGAACAGCATTCCAGCTGCATTAGGGATGTTGGTCATCGTGTTTGTGATACTGCAGTGGTTTGAAGTCCGTCCTGAAATCGAAGGCGAACCCTGGGATCCGGGCAGCCTCCCCGAGATCAGCGAGTCTGAAACTGTTAACAGAGGTGAGAGAGTTTTCGGCATCACTATGGGCATCATAATCCTGGTCGTCCTGGGTTTCTTCCCAGAGAGCGTTGGGTTCGTGACGACTTTCGGCAGCGAACTCTTTACCAATCCGGTGATCGCCCAGTACATTGGATGGATCACTTTTTCGCTATTGTTTGGCATTGGGTTGGATATCTACCTGCTCTGGCAAGGGCGCTGGGGGACATTCACCCGGATCGCAAAAATAGCCGCTAATTTTCTGAGCATTGCCATCCTTTTCCTGCTCGTTCAGGGACACACTGCCTGGCTGGCGGAACACGGAGCGAGCGGTTTTTTCACCGTTCTTGAACAGCTTCCTGATACTATCAACGGAGGTTGGCAGGTTATCGGCATGGCTGCGTTCCGATTGGGGTTTGGCGTGGCGCTGATCATCACGTCTCTCGAGACGCTGGTGATGATCTTCCGCCTGGTTCGAGCGAATTTGAAGAGCGGATTCTCTCCAGAAACGGTACCCCCTAGTCGGGTTTGACAGATATGTATCAGGGGATCGGTAGCAAACGAGCCAGTTTGTATCAAACTGGCTCGTTTTATTGTGGGTAAAAACGCATCTTCAGCGCAATCGTGGCTGAGTGGCACCCATGGTGAGTTAGCTATCTTGACAGAGTTGAACCCTTTGACGTTTGGGTATTCACAGGGGACAGTGTTAACCCAGATTGTTCAACCATGTGCAACGTGGAATAATTTATAAAACCCTGCGGTGTGCATTTTCGTGTTATCCGGGATATTAGGAACGATTTTTACCTGATCGGGCAAGGTCCAGAAATCAGCTTGTTGCCGTATTTCTCGGGATGCGTCTTGAATTTAAAGTATATTTTCGGGGAAATTGGATTATTATTTCTCCCACACCGAGGGCGCGGGCAATGCGCATTATTGATGGCACTAAGCGACCGCTCATATTTCTCAGAGGATTGGCAGGAAGGTGATATGGACGCTATCTATTTGGATTACAACGCCACTACACCCATCGCTCAGGAGGTTGCTGAAGCAATGGCACCCTACCTCTATGAGCACTTCGGAAACCCCTCGAGCAGTCACCCGTACGGGGTCGCCGCCAAACGGGCTATCGAGGCTGCACGCGCTGAGGTTGCCGCGCTGATCGGCTGCCGGCCAGTGGAATTGGTTTTCACGAGCGGCGGTACTGAAAGCAACAACTACGCGATCAAGGGCGCTGCACTCGCTCTTCGGGAACGGGGTAACCATATCATCACGTCAGCCGTGGAGCACCCGGCGGTCACCGAAGTCTGTAGGTGGCTGGAAAGCCAAGGGTTTCGTTTGACAGTCCTGGAGGTCGATGAGCATGGTCTCGTCGATCCTGCCGATCTGGAGCAGGCCATCACACCGGACACGGTACTCGTGACCGTGATGCATGCCAACAACGAAGTGGGCACAATCGAGCCCATCGCTGAACTCGCCGCGATCGCCCACCAGCATGGCGCCTTGATGCACACCGACGCCGCCCAGTCGATTGGGAAAATCCCAGTAGATGTAAACGCGCTCGGGGTGGACTTGCTATCGATCGCTGGACATAAGGTGTACGCCCCCAAGGGGGTCGGTGCGCTCTATATCCGCAGCGGTACAGCGCTTGCCAAACAACTTCACGGTGCAGACCATGAGAGCGACCGCCGGCCCGGGACCGAGAACGTGCTCAGTATCGTCGCCTTGGGCCGGGCTTGTGCACTGGCCGCCCGGGACCTGGACAAGAACGCGGCACACTTCCTGGCGATGCGCGACCGTCTTCATGATGTCTTCGTGGCTGCATTGGGTGACCAGGTATTCAGGCTGAACGGCCACCCTCAGAAACGTCTGCCCAACACGCTGAGTTTGAGCTTCCGCGGCATCGAAGCCAACACGCTTCTAGCGGAGATTGGGGGGCAGGTAGCGGCTTCGGCTGGAGCGGCCTGCCACGCAGATGGAATTGACGTATCAGCCGTGCTCGAGGCGATGCAGGTGCCGATCGACTGGGCGATGGGCACGGTCCGCTTTTCGGTGGGTCGAGGTACATCGTCTGAGGACGTCGATCAGGCGGCTGGTATCGTGTCCGAGGCTGTCCGCCGGTTGCTGCCCGGATCAGCCGGAAGTGTTCCGGAAGGCACGCTCGAGCAAGGCGAGTACAAGCTCACGCATTATACGCACGGCATGGGTTGCGCGTGCAAACTGCGCCCCCAGGCTTTGGAGGAAATCCTGGCTGCTCTCCCCCCCTCGATGGATCCTGAAGTGCTCGTCGGGACGGACACAGCCGATGACGCCGCAGTCTATCGTGTCAGCGATGACATCGCGATCGTCCAGACGGTAGACTTTTTTACTCCCATCGTAGATGATCCCTATATGTTCGGTGCTATCTCGGCGGCAAACTCGCTCTCCGATATCTATGCAATGGGGGCCCGCCCGTTGTTTGCGCTGAACATCGTCGGCTTTCCCGATAAGCGGTTGCCGTTATGGGTGCTGAAAGAGATCCTTCGCGGGGCGCTTGAAAAGACTGCCGAGGCAGGTATAAGCATCATCGGTGGACACACCGTTGAAGACATAGAGCCAAAGTTCGGTTTGGCTGTTACCGGGATCGTGCACCCCGATCAAGTGATCCCCAATAGCGGAGCTCTGCCGGGAGATGCACTTGTCCTCACTAAGCCGCTCGGTGTCGGGATTATCTCAACAGCAGTAAAGAGCGGTTTAGCCGACGAAATTATCGCCCAGGAAGCCAGCGAGTTGATGGCGACCCTCAACCGCGCAGCCTGTGAAGCGATGTTGGAAGTTGGGGCAAATGCATGCACGGATATTACGGGCTTTGGACTTTTGGGTCACCTGCACGAGATGTCCGCGGGCAGCCAAGTGGATGTGACCCTCTCCGCGAGCGCAGTCCCCACATTGCCTGCTGCGTGGGACTTGGCCAGCGCCGGCGCTGTACCCGGTGGTACGCTCAACAACCTGAAGCACGTCTCAGACCACGTGACTTTCGCGCCTACCATATCACGAGTAGAGCAGCTTATCCTCGCGGACGCCCAAACATCCGGGGGGCTCTTAATCAGTCTGCCAGAGGACCGCGTCGATGATCTGCTGGCGGCATTGCAGGTGCGGGAAGTACAAGCTGCAGCGCGCATCGGTCAGGTGACGGCGAAAGGGGCGGGGCACATCGAAGTGCAAGTTTGAATACCAAAGGCTTAGTTCCTAGTAGGTCTCGAACGTCGGCCTGCTTGGGACTTCTTGGCTCGAAGCGCGATATCTTATTACCTATTATCGATAAAAAGAGAGGTGGCGACCGGATCAGATCAAAGCAAGTCTTTAAGCAGATCGATCATCTCCTGATCCCCGCCGGCAGGAGGCGCCCAGTCGACCTGAATGACGTCCGCTTCCTGAGCCTCAAGGTTCTCTGCGAAATCCTTCAGACCAACATTGATAATCACAAGGGGCTGCTGGAGAATGTTTGCCTTGTTTTCCTTTTCCATGATTAGAATCTAGCTCCGATCTAGCAATCGCCGGCAAAAGGCAGCTGCGCGGGCATTGCTGGGGAAGACGAACACTCCACATTCTTTGAGCATTTTTGTCTGCAGCTCAATATCTTGGTGATCATCCCTCGTTCCACAAACGGAAGCGACGATGGTCAACTCCCCGTCGGCCGTGCTCCGGACGGCTTTCGCCTGCTGAAGTGCCTCCATCAATTCGCCGACCGGGTCATTCGAGGCGTTGTACCCAAAGATGAAATCGAGCAGCAGGATGGCCACGCTTGGATCTTCGGCCTCAGCCACGATCCGCTTTGCCCGCTCTGTGCCATCAATCATCGGATGCGGTTTTCCTAAGGTGTAGCGCTCATCGCCCATATCAACCATTGTGTGCTCGTGGCTGATATCCGGGTCTTCAAGTTTGAAATCGGATTCGATCGGGCTGTTTGAATAGATTTGGATACCTTCATCCCTGAGGATCTGCTGAGCTTGATAACAAAAAGTCCCACCGGCGAATACTCCGCGCAGATATTTCTGCTCAGCCGACCATCCGGTCCGCGCCGCATCAACAACCTCGCTTTTCCAACCAGATTCTTGCTCAGCTGCTTCCTTGGGTACAATCTGTGCTGCTCCGAGTGCCAATTCGGCGGTGTCATCGATGGTGTAAGCCCATTGGATCGGTTCATATTTCCCGGCGGATTCCTTACCCGAGCCGAGGAAGCAACCAATCAGCGGTTTTGTGAATCGCTTCGCCTGGCCCACTAGCGATGCCAGGGTCTTTGCTCCAGGAGGCTTGGCGATGATGGCAATGACCTCCGTCTGTGGATCAGCTTCCAGGGCCTGCATGGCCGCCATTGTGGTCAGCCCCCCGATCCTGTCCGAGAGGTCATTGCCGCCGGTGCCAATCGCATGAGAAATTCCACCCCCGGCGTTGTGCACCTGGCTCGTGAATTCCTGTAATCCTGTCCCGGAGGGCCCCAAGACGCCAATCGTGCCGCGGCGAACCGCATTGGTAAAGCCGATCCCCAACCCGCGGATGATGCTTGTGCCGCAATCCGGACCCATCACCAGTAAACTGTTAGCCTTTCCGATCTGCTTCAGCTCGAGTTCTTCCTCCAGCGGAACATTGCTGCTGAAGATGAACACATTCAACCCGGACTCAAGTGCCTTCCTGGCCTCGTCCGCGACATATTCCCCTGGGATTGAGAAGACAGCCAGATTGGCATCCGGCCTGTGGCCGATGCCGGCCTCAAGCGTCCTGATATTAGAAACCGGCGACCTGGCTACCATCGTCTTGAGGGTTTCATCGAAACCGTTGATGACATCTTCGACCACCGCCGCTGACTCGGCGATCACAGCGACAATCAGGTCATTGGGGTCCGCAGCGTCGATCTCTGGATCTGCAACGCCGATATCGGCGAGCAAGCGCTTGTTCGCCTCGGTGCCAATCAGGACTGCGGTTTGTTCTACACCCGGTGCTTCGGATAGGATCTTATTGATCCCCATCAAAAAGACCGAGTCGTAGTATTGATTTTTTCGGATCACAAAACCAGAAACCATCGCTCACCTGCCGTTGATGGTGGCCATTCTCAAATCCACATCAACTGTACTTTTGACTGAATGCGATAAGTGCCTGTTTAAAGCACTCCAATGGCGGGCGAACTAGGCCGGCGCCAATGATCGGATAACCCGGATCTTTATGTGCAATCGCGGTGTCAATGATCGGGGTGACGCCCGATTGCACGACTTTGCGAATGTCGATTCCTATCGGGGCGCCTACGAATCCGAGCGCCGGTAGTCGGTAGGTGGGATGTTCGCCCGTCGTGATCGTTGCCATCTCGCGTGTATAAGCCAACGCTTCCTCGGGAGTCCCACCAACCAGAGTCAAAATGCCCGGCGCGCCGCCAAGCACGAACCCGCCCCAACCGACGGTCTCGGCGATTGCCGAGTCGCCCATATCCAGCCCGGCATCTGCTTCTTTGTATCCTGGCAGGAAGAGACCTTCAACTTCCGGGGCCGGGGCGGTGAACCAGAGGTCGCCCAATCCGCTGACACGAATCCCGAACTCGGTGCCGTTGCGTGCCATCGCCGTGACCACGGTGCTGTAGTCGATCCCGTGTGCAGCGTCGGCGATCGCTTTGCCGCTTGCCATCGCCAGTCCGAGGAAAATCAAGTTGTGGTTAGTGATGTAACGCAGCGTGGGTAGCATCGCTTCGGTGGGAACTGAGGCTTCGACCATGGCAACAGCCATGGCATTGGCGAAAAGACTGGAGGAGGCGCTGTGGCGATTATGTAGCTCATCCCCCATCTGCAGCGCCTGCACGATGATTGGTTTTAATTCAAGTCCACCCCGGTTTAGAAGCCCGTCGCGCAGAGCCGGCGCCCATACATCGCGCCACAGACGCAAACCATCCAATGCGTCGTCACTGAACTCACCGAACTGCTGGCGACCCTCCACCTGGCGGCAGAAAGCCCGGTTGCCAAAGGCCGAATTCTCGACCACCCAAACTGGGGCCGAGGGGGAGATCGTTCCCGCCATTGGACCAACGGTATCGTAGTGATGGTTGGGTTCTAATCTCACCTCACCGGATTCAAGCAGTTCGCGCGCTTCGTCGACCGTCTTAGACCATCCCTCGTAGAGTACTTGGCCGATGACTGCCCCTTGTTGCGCACCGCACATCCTTGCCCATGCGATCGGCGGACCGGAATGGGTGATCAACTTACCTTCCATCCCCGGAATAACCTCACCCGCCGGGGCGATATCCACAAGCACCGGCTCACCCTGGATCAGTTTCTCGGTCGCTTCCAGATTTCCTGCTTCGATTTTCTGCTTGATGTCCATTTATTCCACCTTCATTTTTGCCTGTGAGGTTTTCCTGGTTTGTCTTTCAATTTGGAGACCCATTATTACTATTTAATATGATTGCCAAGGTTGTAATTTCTCCGCTGACGCGGAGCCAACCATCTTCACCGATGCATATCATGAATAAGATCTATGCATTTAGTCCGGAAGTGCATGACCAGGGGCGAGTGACTCCGGATTAATGTCTGCATCGTGCCAGACATATGCGATTTTGGTTTATGTGCACTGCGCATCGCCGAGAAGAAGGGGGCATCTTGCCGCCCAGAAAGCATCTCTATCCCGCTCTCTGGGATCGTTCCAAATTCGAGCGAGAACGACTTATCGCAGTGACGGTGCCCCCACTAACTTTTATTTGCGTTTTTTAGCAATGGGCAGGGGAATTGCCCCCTGCCCATTTTTTTTCAATCAGTAATCCCGTTACTTGGGGCTGCCGACCATGCCCTGGACGAACCAATCCACAGAACTCATCACATCGGGCGTCAATTCCTCGCCTTCAGCGATGACCACGTTTCCTTCCTGGTCGAGGATCGGTCCCTTAAAGACGACCACTTCCCCGGATTCCACGGCGGCGCTCATCGCCATGACCTCATCCTGCACTTCCTGAGGTACTTTGGGTCCAAACGGTGCCATGGCCATACAACCATCCCACAGACTGCAGCGCAGGAAGATTGGCTCCCAGGTTCCATCGATCACGGTGGAGGCCAGCCAGGTCAGCGTGCCGCCGAGTGTGTATCCGGTGCCGGAGATCCAGTATTCAGGCGCGAATTCCTGAGCATGAAGGGACTGGAACCCGATCGAATACACCGCGCGCGATTCGGCGGTCGAGATCACTGTCGCAGGCGAATCGACATGCATCGTGATCACATCAACACCCTGGTTGATCAGCGCATTGGTCGTATCTGCTTCCTTGGCGCTGTCGCCCCAACTAAATGTAAACGACACAGTAGTTTCAACATCAGGATTAACGGATTGTGCCCCCAGGTGGAACGCGTTCGCAAAGGTCAGCGTCCAGCCAATCGGGAAGGCGGCTACAAAGCCGAGCTTGTCCGTCTCGGTCATGCGGCCAGCCGCGATGCCCATCAAGTACCAAGCATCCGGGGGCTCACCGAAGAAGTTGGCAAAGTTGCCGCTTATCTCCCAGCCACCGGCGTGCTCAAAGATCACGTCCGGGTACTTCCCCGCCAATTCGAGCGCAGGGTACTGGTGATTAAAGGCGGTGGCGATGATCATCCCGGCACCTTCGGCGATCATGTTCTCCATCGTGGCCGTTGCACCGGCTTCCTCGGGGACATTCTCAGCCTCGATGATCTCAACGCATTCGATGTTCTCGGCGATGGCAGCTATGCTCTCATGCATCGCCTGGTTGTAGCCCGCGTCGTTTATTGGGCCACCATGAAGTGCGCCGATGATCAGGCAGGCGCCCTCCTCGGCCGGCTCTTCTGGCTCTGCGGGCTCTTCCACCACCGGTTCCTCGACCGGGGTGTCGGGCGCGGCAGGAGCTTCGGTGGGAGTCTCCGCCGGAGCGCATGCAGCGAGCAGCATTGAAAGAACCATCAACGTGCTCAGTACGGTATACAACAGTTTCTTCTTCATCATTCTCCTCTCCTTGCTATAGTGGTGTTTCTCATCAGGCAGGATATCCACCTGCCAACTTCCACGGTCTGATTTACTCGGTGCCCATATAAACTCGTCCGAGGCTGGCAGGAGCAGAGTGCTTGCGTGAGCCGCCCCAGACGATAAGCACCAGGATCGTCAATATGTAAGGGATGGTATCGAGCAGAAATGGTGAGATCTGCACGCCGCTTGCCTGAAGCAGCAGCTGAAAAGCCACAGCGCCGCTGAACAGCAATGCGCCAGCAATTGCACGGATAGGATGCCATTTCGAGAAAATTACCAGCGCAACGGCGATAAAGCCACGACCGCCCATCATGAATTCCGTCCAGTTCAGCGTATAGGCGATTGTCAGATGGGCAGCTCCAAGACCGGCAAGCATCCCGCCGACGAACAACGCTTGGTACTTGATCAAATGCGGGCTGCGGCCAGAGGCAAATGCGGTGTCGGCATTTTCACCAACCGCACGTACCCCGAGCCCCCAGCGTGTGCGGAAGAGAAGCCACCAGACTAAAAACGCAAACGGGATGGACAGATAGATGAGCATGTCAAATTGAAAAAGAGATAGATAACGTGGTGAAAGGTTCGCGAAGCCGGGAAGGGTAAGCCGCGGAAGACCGTTGATCTTCTGCCCGACGAAGGACCTTCCGATTAGTGCGCTGGCACCAAACCCAAAGAACATCAACGCCAGACCGCTAGCCAGTTGGTTTCCCCGCCGAGTGACAACGAGAAAGCCCATGATCAGGTTTGTCGCTCCGCCTGCCAGCGCTGCAACCAGCACACCGAGGTACGGGCTGCCTGTCAATGAGGTGACAGCGATGCCTGTCGCCCCGCTGATCAGCAGAACGCCTTCTAGGCCGAGATTCACAATGCCCGCGCGCTGATCGATGATTTCACCCAGCGTGGTGTAAAGTAGCGAGGTGCCCGAAAAAATCGCACTGGAAAGGACACCAAGGATCGATAGCAGCGTCATACCGTTTTCCTTTTCGGGAAGAGATTGATCCCCGAGAGAACCACAAACAATGCAACCGCCAGCAGTATATTGATGATCGCATAGGGCAGTGCTGTGGTGATTTGAAGCATGCTGCCTCCGGTTGTGATAATCGCTACAACGAAGGAGGTCAACACAATCCCGATCGGATCACCAAATGAAAGCCAGCTGATCAGGAAGCCGATATAACCGACTCCACGTGAGAAGCCGGTCAGCAGCACACCGTAATATCCCGAAACCAGAGCCATGCCAGCAAGACCAGCGATCGCACCGCCGATGCACAGAATCGCCACGATGTACACTTTCAATGGCACACCATTGCGCTGCGCTGCCTCCGGGTTTCCGCCGATGGCCCGTATCTCCAGTCCCCAACGGGTATATTTCATGACCAGCCAAAAAACGATCAGAAGCAGGATCCCGATCACTAATCCGAGATCGACGCGCGTACCGAAGAAGGTGGGCAGCCGGCCAGCGTCCACGAAGTTGGGAGTTTTGTTCGTATCCATGGGGGAATGCCAGAAGCCGAACACGAAGAAGGCAACCAGTTTGGGCGCCACGGAGTTCAGCAGTAGGGTAGTGATTGTTTCGTTCACCAAACCCATCGCCCGCAGAAGGCCCGGGATCAGTGCCCAGAGCGCGCCTCCGAGCATACCGAAGATAGCCATCACCGGCAGCAGGATCCAGGCCGGCGCGCTGGAAAATATCAGTGCCCCCCAGGTTGCGGCACAGGCACCCATATACAACTGTCCCTCAACCCCGACGTTGATCAACCCGATGCGGGACGGCAGAGCAACCGCCAGTGCTGTGATCAACATCGGCGTCATCGCCACAAGAACTTCTGAAAAGCCGTACCAGTTTCCGAGTGTGGAGCCGAAAAGCTCACGGTAAGAAACAATCGGGTCCTTGCCGCTGATCCAGATGATGATCCCAAACAACCCCAGCGCAAGCACGATCATGGATAGGTAGCGGGTCATCACACGAAAGATCTTCTGCATACTCACGCTGGGTCGGCGTTTATTTTCAGCTTCCATGGGCATTACTTACCTCGGATCCAGTCATCAAATAGCCAATTTCCTGGTAGCTGGTTTCGGCGGGTGTGAACTGCCCCCGTATGCTGCCACCCTGGAGCACGATCAAGCGATCGCTTAATGAAAAGAGTTCGTCGAGATCATCGGAGAACAACAGCACACCAGACCCTTGTGCACGTGCTTGAACGAGAAACTCGCGAGCCGCGATCGCGCTGCGAACGTCCAATCCGCTGGTGAGATAGGATGCGATGATTAATTCCGGCTGGTGCGCCATTTCGCGTACGATCACCATCCGCTGCAGGTTCCCCCCTGAGAGTGATCGGGCCAGAGAGTAAAACGGAAGTCTGAAACCCAACCGGTCCATCGAAGCTGAGAAATCCTGCTTGATTGCCGCCCAGTCGATCTTCAATCCACCGTTGCGTGAATAGCGCCAGGCCTGCGGAACGGCCATGTTCTCAAGCACGGTCATGTAGGGCGCAACTGCCATCGCCATCGGGCTCTCGGGAATAAAGGCTACGCCTTTGCGGCGGATCCTCCGGATTGAGAAGTGCGTGGCGTCCTCCCCGCGTAAAAAAATCGATCCACCACCTGCAGGGAGTTTTCCCAGCACGACATCCGCCAATTCCCGCTGCCCGTTGCCGGACACTCCGGTGATGCCCACGATCTCGCCCGGGTAGACTTTAAGGTCGATCGCCTTAAGGCTCACCTGGGTGCCTTCAGCCCGTGTTGAGACCTGCCGCAGTTCAAGCAGCGGCTCGGCCTCAACCTGCACCCCATGACGCTCGATCCCCTGGAACTCGGCCACCTTCCGGGCGAACATCATCTCAATCAGCTTCTCTTCGCTGGCTTCTGACACCGAGAGTGAGCCAGCGACGCGACCCTGCCGCAGCACCGTGATCCGGTTGGCAATCTCCAGCACTTCTTTCATCTTGTGCGTGATCAGGACGATGGCATACCCATCAGCCCGTAAGCTGTCTAGGACTTTGAATAAACCTTTAATTTCATGCGGAGCCAGAACCCGTGTCGGTTCGTCGAGGATCAGCAGGCGTGCATCCGAGAGTAGCAGCTTCAGGATCTCAACTTTCTGCTGATCTCCAACCGAGAGGTCCATCACGAACGCGGCCGGATCGACTTGCAGGTTGTAGCGTTCTGAGATGTGCTCAATCCGCTGCGCGATGTGCTTGAGATCGACAATGGGGTCGAGATCGGGGAAGAAGAGGGCGATGTTTTCTGCAACCGTGAAGGCCGGTATCAGGTTGAAGTTCTGGAAGACCATGCCGATGTGCTGCTCGCGGGCATCATGGGGTGATTGGACATGGATAAGCGAGCCGTCGTGTTCAATCGTTCCAGAATCAGCTTGGTAAAAACCGTACAGGATCTTCACCAGAGTGCTCTTGCCGGCACCATTTTCCCCCAGCAGAGCCAGCACTTCGGAAGCATATATATCGAGATCGATCTGGTCGTTGGCTTTCACATCCGCAAAGGTTTTGTTGATGCCCCGCATCGAGATCAGAGGGGTGACGTGAGTGTCTGTCGTCGAACGATCTGTCATTATTAATATCCTGCGATATGCAGATAACAGCATGCATGCGGCAACTTCCCCTCAGCCGGGGAAGGCTTGAAATTAATATAGAACGTTTGGTGGGTGTTTTGAAGCGTATAAAATGCGGATTTTTACAATGTGGATATAGGTAGAAACTACGCGGTACTGCTGGATCTGTGGTGTCGTAAGCCCATTCGTTTAATTATCTAATATTCCATCGATGAGATCGTTCTCGCGTGCGTAGCGGACAAGGTCAGCCCGGCTGTGCGAGCCGATTTTTTCAGAGAGGTTGGAGCGGTGTCCTTCGACCGTGCGCATGCTGATGCTCAGCTCTTCACCGATCTGGCGGTTGGTATAGCCCAGTACGATCAGACCAAGTACATCTTTTTCGCGTGGGGTTAGGGCTTCAATTAGCTCCCTATGATGTGCTGGTTTCTCTACCGTATTCTCAACCAGCGTGCTCAGGAGCGCGTGGTCAACGTACATATCGCCGCGCATCAAGACGTTGATCGCGGAGACCAACTCGCTCTCTGCCGCGCGTTTCAGAATGTAGCCTGAGGCGCCAGCCTTTATCGCCTCTCTTACCAACGCCTTATCCTCATGGATCGTCAAGATCAGAATACGCAGCTCAGGATACTTCGGTTTCAGCTTCTTGGTTACCGCAATTCCATCCAGATCCGGCATGCTCAAATCCAGGAGAAGGATATCGGGCGAGGTCTCTGCCACTAGGTCGATCGCCTCATAGCCTCCCGATGCCTCCCCGACCAGCTCAAGCGAGGGCTCAGACTGCAGCAGCGTTCGCAGTCCAGTCCGTACGATGGCATGGTCGTCGGTGATCAAGATTCTAGGCATTGCTGGGAATCTCCACGTTCACTGTGGTTCCTTTCCCTGGCGAACTCTCTATCGTAAAGCGCCCATTCAGCATTTCAACCCGCTCCCTCATGCCAAAAAGACCCAGATGATCTTCAACCGTAGTTGTGGTGGGAAGGAATCCAACGCCATTATCCTCAATTGTTGCGACGACATGATCATTGCGTTGACTGATCAGCACATCGACAAGCGTTGCCCGGGCATGCAGAACGACATTGGTGAGCGATTCTTGTACAATCCGGTAGATCGCCGTTTCCGCTTCGCTCGACAATCGCTGCTCTTGCATGCCAACGGCTTCGAATTCCACACGGATGTCATATTGGCGGCTGAAGTCATTGACAAATTGCTCTAAGGCGGTCACCAGTCCCAGGTGGTCGAGACTGGCAGGGCGCAGATTAACCGCTAACTGGTGTAGATTGTCCTGCAGTTCGTGGGCCGTTGTTTTGAGATCCTGGATTTTCTTCATGGCCGTCTCGGGATCGCGCGCTTTCTGTTCCAGCACCCCGAGTTCGAAGAGAAGGCCGGTCAGAAGCTGCCCGGACTCATCATGCAGCTCACGGGAGAGATTCAGACGCTCATCTTCCTGAGCTTTAATCAGACGTTGGGATAAACCGTGCAGCTGCCGGTTCGAATAACGAACCTCATCAAAGAGCCAGCTATTTTGGATGACAACAGCCGCCAGGTTGGCGTAAGAACCGAGCAAAAGCTGGCGGTCGGTCGAGAAGAAATCGCTCTTATGGCTGAGTAGCTTCAAATCACCGATCAGTGCCCCGCTGAAGATTAGCGGGACAACTGCCAGAGATTTAAACGGGGGGAGTGAAGAGCTCCTAGTTGGCGCTGTTCTATCGAGTGTAAAGACATGTATTTGCTCAGGGTCTTCGCTGTAAGTATGCATGTAAGTCGAGAGATCCAGTTGCTCGATCGCAGCGTTCGAGATTCCGCAGGTTGCTAATGGATCGGGTCGTTCGCCCACATTCCCTATACGTTCGATCCAGGCTGCATCCATCCCGATGCGGGAGATTGCCATCTCGCAGATCGTCTGGTAGATCGTGTCCGGGTTTCTGGCGTCGAGAAATATCCGCGAGGATTCGTTCAGCGTCGCCAAATCATCGGCTCGACGTTGGAGTGTGCGCGAGGCTTGGAGCCGTTCCATCGTGGCCGCCGCAAGGATCAGTGAGGTGAGCGACACCACTCCGAGGAAGGTCTGCAGCAAGATCAGATTATCGTTCTTTGAGTGCAGCGAGAAAGGACCCAGCCCCGCAACGGTCGCCCAGATGGCCATCCCGGAGACCATGATCACGGCGGCTGTGCCCCCGCGCTGGCCAAAACGGATGGCTGTCCAGATGACGAATGGGAAAATCAGATAGAGCAGCGCCTGGTGATATATGCTCGTCTGAGTCTGATAAATGAAAACATACCAGGTGACGATCCCAAGCAAGATGAAGGCTAACGCCCTCTCAAAGATCTTCTTTCGTGAACCGAAATTTAACTTCGTTTTTGACCAGGCCAGGATAAAAGGTGCCATCACGAGCGCGCCGAGTAGGTCCCCAATCCACCACGTGATCCATATTGAGCCATAGGCTTCGGTCGGCGCGAAGTCCATGAGCACAAGTGTGGAAACACCGGCGGTGGCACTTAACATCGTACTGAAAATTGCTACAACGACCAGCCCGATTACGTCCTGAACTCGATCCATTGCATGGTGGAAATTCACATATCGTTGGAGAATGTAGGCAACTATAAATGCTTCGAATGTGTTACCTATCGACATTCCGAGGGCTAGATTGAACGGTGCACCGGTCAGCAATGAACCCAATAAGACCCCTAAAGTGATCCCGGGCCATCGGGAGATGCCTAAGAGCAGCAGCGCTGCTATGGCGATACCTGTTGGGGGCCATACAGGGGAGGTGTTATCTTGTAAGTAGGCCATCGAAAGTCCCAAGCGGGCGGCAAGGTGGTAGACAATCGCCAGCAGCACGACTTGCCAGAGCCACGTTCTGAACTTTCGGCCGTTTGAATTCCAGATTCTAAGAATGGTGTCCATAGTCGACCGCGTCCATTGAACTTACTGCATTATATTGCGAATCCATGAACAAGCCGAAAGATTCCACACCTCGTATACCTCGCCTAGAATATTTTTTCTCAGGTCTTTACGAGGACGCCCCTGGTGGAATTCCTCCCGGTATCGTTTTCTAAGATGCGCTACTGGACATACAAACTTCTGACAGAGGGGTGGTCGTCTCCTGCGTCTGCATGCGGTTCTGCGGAAGCCATTTCCCGCTGAGTCGCATATAATTAGCAACTGCCTTCCGGTAATTCCGAGTTGGCTGGTGATTGGAAATTATTAAGCAAGTGTTGGCAATGACGTAGAGATAAAAATAAACGAATAACAGAAATCTCACAAAGGATAATATTAACTATGGAACGAACTCGTGTACTCATCATGGGCGCCGCTGGTCGGGATTTTCATAACTTCAACACATATTTCCGCAACAATTCCCAATATGAAGTGGTTGCCTTCACTGCTACACAAATCCCAGATATTGAAGGGCGGGTCTATCCTCCGGAACTTGCAGGTGAACTTTACCCAGAGGGGATTCCTATCTATGCTGAAGATGAACTCGATTCCCTCATTCGAGATCAGAAAGTCGACCAGGTGATTTTCGCCTATTCTGATATTCCACATCGGGAGGTGATGCACAAGGCTTCTCAAGTTCTCGCAGCAGGGGCGGACTATCGTATGATGGGTCCGAAGGTTACCCAGGTAGTGTCTACCAAACCAGTGATTTCTGTTTGCGCTGTGAGAACCGGCTGCGGAAAAAGTCAAACAACTCGCCGTGTCACCGACATCCTTCAAGCTATGGGGCACCGCGTTGTTGTTATTCGCCATCCCATGCCTTATGGTGATTTACGCAAACAGATTTGGCAGCGTTTCGCTGATTATGATGATCTGGATAAGCATGAATGTACGATAGAGGAACGCGAGGAATACGAACCGCATATCGACCGGGGGGTCGTGGTTTATGCGGGTGTTGATTATGAAGAGATACTAAAACGCGCGGAGGAAGAGGCTGATGTTATCGTCTGGGATGGCGGTAATAACGATCTTCCCTTTTACAAACCTGATCTTCAAATTGTGGTGGCCGATCCACATCGTGCTGGGCACGAGATTGATTATCATCCTGGTGAGGTTAATTTGCGTATGGCGGATGTTATCGTCATCAACAAGGTTGATACAGCGGACCTGGCAGATGTCGCCACTGTACAGAATAATATTCGATCGCTAAACCCCAAAGCTACCGTTGTCTATGCCGCTTCTCCGATTACAGTAGAAGATCCCGCCGCCATTGCAGGTGCAAGCGTGCTTGTGGTTGAAGATGGGCCGACCTTGACGCATGGTGAAATGACGTTCGGAGCTGGCACTGTTGCCGCTGAACGTTTCGGCGCTGCGGAGATTATCGATCCGCGTCCCTACGCTGTGCGCTCTATTCAAGCGACTTTTGAAAAATATCCCGATATTGGCGTACTGCTGCCGGCAATGGGCTATGGCGACGAACAAATCAAGGATCTCGAAGAAACCATCGCTAATACCCCTGCCGATTTAGTCATCGTGGGTACCCCCATTGATCTTCAACGCGTCATCAAGATCAAGCAGCCCAGCCAACGAGTCCGCTATGAGCTCCAGGAGATAGGGCAACCGACATTGGCTGAAATTCTTGACAGGAAGTTTGCGAAAGAAGCGTAGTGCAGGCTGCGTACTGATTATGTTCTCAGTACGCCGGCTTTCAGCAGGACGACATTAGCTGCGGTCGTTTCGCCTAGTAGCTGCTCGCCGTCACGTACTGGCGGGTAAGTTCTAGGAGTTCACACTGCATCACTCACGCTGCGGGTGTAGTCTGAGGGTCCTTGGTTGGCTACGGTAAGCTCAGTTAAGCTTCTCCAAGCCTCGCTATCTGAGTAAAGGGGCTGCCCTTTTGGGGAAGCCCCTTTCTTGT
>SOIH01000081.1 GCA_004376895.1 Anaerolineales bacterium
CGTAGAGTGGGGGAACGATTGCCCGCTTCCGCCGGGCAGCTTAGCTCGAGGCCGTCAGGCGCCATTCTCAAAGCAACCTGATAGGAAAGATACTGGACATGAAGCCAAAACAAAATGAGTGGGAGTTATTTTTCGATCGACACGCACCTCACTATATGGACAACACCTTCACGAAGAATACTCTTGAGGAAGTTGAATTTATTATTGAGGAGCTGAAGCTCCCGGCTGGAAGTCATATCTTGGATGTTGGATGTGGGACAGGACGCCATTCCATTGAATTGGCTCGACGAGGTTACAAGATGACTGGTGTTGACATTTCGACTGGCATGTTAAATGAGGCTCGACGTGGAGCAGCCAGAGCAGGGGTGAAGATCGACTTGATTCATGCAGATGCAGTTGAATTCATATCTGAAAAGGAATTTGATGCTGCAATTTGCATCTGTGAAGGTGCATTCGGGTTGCTGAGTTCAGAAGATGATCCATATCAGCATGATTTAGGAATTCTTAGGAATATTAATGAAGCGCTCAAGCCAAATGGGATGCTCATCTTGACTGCGTTAAATGGAATGTTGAAGATACGAGGCGCGACACAAGAGGCTATCACAGATGGAACGTTCGATCCGCTTACCCTGATGGAGATATATCCACACGAATATGAAGGTATGGAAGGAGAGAAAACCATAATCGTTCGAGAACGTGGCTTCGTCCCTTCAGAGCTAGTCTTGATGTTGCGGATCGCAGGATTTCGGGTCGAGCGAATATGGGGAGGGACAGCTGGTAATTGGAAGCGCAAGGCAGTTGACCTTGACGAAATGGAGATGATGGTCATCGCTCGCAAGGGATTGAATGGCGCCTAACATCTCAACCGGCTGTGTAAAAAGTCGGAAAAATATATGATCGGTGGGAGGAAAACGCCATATAGGAAATGATAATCGGGGTCTGATCCCGTAAATACAACTTTACTAGCATGAATAGTGGGGCACTGGCCCGTTGAAGCGGGAAAAATCGGACTTTTTACACAGGCTCGCGCTGGAGCCCTTTACAGGACCTTCGGCCCTGCAAAAGCGCCAGGATCAAGTCCCGTCTTCGCGGGATGAACGGTGCGGCGCGATTTACCAACAAAGTTGTATGATGGGGATGCTGGGCTTGCCGGTGATGGTCCGCTCCCCCCCCGGTGCCTCCCCCGCAACCCCACTCCGCTTCGCTTCGCCCCCTACGGGGATGCTTCGTGAGGGACGCAGAGCGGAACGCGGGCGCCGTTAATAACAAGCGGCACCTTCGGCTTCGCCCCGCAACGAGCTCGGCGCCGTGAAGGGCACTCGGCACCTTCGGCTCTGCTCTGCTCACAGCTCGAAGCTGCTAGGTTGCACAAGATCGATAGGAGAAACAAAGTTATTTACACATAACAATCCGGGAGAAAATTATGCGTACTATTGACATGCAAACTTGGCCACGACGCAAGCATTTCAAAGTCTTTAACGCCTTCGACCATCCACATTTCAACATGTGTGCAAATGTAGACCTGACAGCATTCTATCCTGTTGTCAAGCAGCGTGGCATTTCGTTTACCGTGGCGATAGTGTACGCACTCGCACGAGCGGCGAACGCAATTCCCGAGTTCCGGTATCGCATTCGGGCGGGAGAGGTGGTAGAGCACGAGATCGTACACCCATCTACAACTATTCTAGTGGATGAGGATCTGTTCACCTTCTGTACGATTGACTATATTGAGGATTTCTCGGAGTTTGCGATTAAAGCTGCCGAGAAGATTGCTGATGTGAAAGAGCATCCCATGCTGAAAGACGAACCTGGACAAGACGATCTATTGTTCATGACTGCGCTACCTTGGGTGTCGTTCACAAGCTTTATGCACCCGATGCAGTTACATCCAGCGGATTCTGTGCCACGGTTTGCGTGGGGGAAGCTCTTTGAACAGGGGGATTTCTTGAAGATGCCGTTGAGTGTGCAGGGACATCATGCACTAATGGATGGAATACACATGGCGAGGTTCTATGCAGAAGTGCAAAACTACTTACAACATCCTGGTTTTGTTCTAGGTGAAGCATAGGTGCGCAGCCTAACCAGTCGCCAGGCTGGGTGAAAAGTCAGCGAAAAGATTAATGGTGGGAGAAAACACCAGAAATGCCAGGAAAATAAGGTCTTTTCCCGTAATTTTGCCTAAAATGGAATGTAAAGTGTGGCACCGTCCCATCGACTTGAAAAATGCTGGACTTTTTAAAAAGACTCTCGCTGTAGCTGACGCCGCGCGCAGGGCGAAAATCATATGGGGTAACTTTGCGGAGCCGCTCAGCTCGAGGTTGTTGGGCGGCGCATGGATGTGGAACTATTTCTAGTTACAAGGTTGCGCAATTCTATAGCAAGCGCTTCGCTTTCTGTACCAGATCCTCGCAGGCGCGCGATGGCAAGCTATCGCGACTAAATGATTAAAGCAGGCCAAAATGCCAGAGCGTGAGCCCCCAGAAGAGTTCGAGGAACTGGTGCATTACACCATGACCGAGATAGATTCCGGTAAGTCACAATATGATCCCACTGCAAAAACGACTGGATAAAAATAATCCGAATTATACCCTCCTCAAAATAACGTAGATTCAACTACCAAGTGCAACTTTGAAGGTTGGAATAAGAGGTAAGCTGCA
>SOIH01000289.1 GCA_004376895.1 Anaerolineales bacterium
GGATGGCTGCTGCGGCGTTGATCGTTGATGCAGCAATTGCCTGCGCCGGTGTGAGCTCCATATATCGACAGGCAAGAGCAATCGCCATCTGCATGCTTTCACACCAGGCTGTTCCCGGGTTGAGATCGGTTGCCAGCGCAAGGAGCCCACCTGCTTCGATAATTGATTTCGCGGGAGTGTATTCCCTCTCAGCTAAACCGAAGGGAGTGCAAGGCAGCGCTACTGCAACGGTGTCAGATTGGCCAAGTGCGGCGATATCCTCAGGAGGCGTTTGGACCAGGTGGTCAGCCGAAGCCGCGCCCAATTCCACCGCCATCCCGGTTCCACCTAAACCATCGAACTCGTCCGCGTGGATCTTAAGTGGAAAGCCGATCTTCTTAGCGCACGAGAGGATACGGCGGCTCTGATCCAGATTAAAGGCACCGGTTTCGCAGAAAACATCTACGAAGGGCAAGTTTTTTTCACTCGTTTCATTCTCCCACCATCGCTTGACCGCGGGGAGCATCTGCTCGACGATCTCTACGGTGTAAGCTTCATACCCTTCTTGCCCCGCGTCGGCATGTTCTGGGGGCAAGGCGTGGGCACCAAGAAAAGTCGGTGTGAGCTCTATGGGACCTTCTTCATTAAGCAAGAGAATCGCTTGAAGCATCTTGAGCTCTGCTTCCAATTCAAGCCCGTATCCTGTTTTTGCCTCAGCAGTTGTTGTGCCATGCGCAATCATGCGGTTAATTCGTAAACGAGCCTGGGTGACGAGCGATTCAATACTGGCAGCTCTTGTTTGCTCAACGGTTGAGATGATCCCGCCACCTGCATCCATGATCTCCATATAGCTGGCGCCGGCGATACGCATCTCGAACTCAGCTGCCCGATCTCCCGCAAAAATTAAATGTGTATGGGGATCAACGAAACCCGGGAGCACAACGCTCCCGCTGGCATCGATCGCCTGATTTGCCTGGTACCGGCGTTGGATTTCATCCGTTGACCCGACCGCTAGAATATTTCCATCAGCGACCGCGATCGAGCCATCCTCGATAATTCCAAGATCGCCCAATGCGGTCCCTCTCTGCGGTCCGCCTGCGAGGGTGAGGAGTTGGGATGCTGAATGAATGATCAGGTCTGCTCGAGACTTGTCCGTCATAGGTCGTCCTCTTTAAATGTCACCTTATTCTACCTTGACCCAAGTAATCAGGACGGCAAGTGCGATGGTTGCCATCGCTGCCCCAAAGGCAGAGCTTGCCAGTATGTTGATTTCAAACAGTGCAGGACGATCAGTTCGCCCAATGCCCGACCGCCAGCGGCTGCGGTTATGCTAGTTGCCATCAACGTGGTCCGGGCGGTGATCGCAAGCGAGATGGCAGTGATATCAACCCCTAGCGCGCGAGTGAATGTTGGCAAGAACGGGTAAACCATCTTGAAACCGGTATCCAGGATGATCCGGGTGATCAGGAAGAGCGTTAACTGGCCGCGCAGCGGAGCAAGCGACGGTTGTTTCATCGGCGCTCATTTGTTCGCTGGCGCAGCCAATGACTAAGCCACCAAAGGGCGAAAACACACAGTCCTAGCAGGGTGAAGAAGAAAATTTGGATCTCGAGCGAATTTGAGGTGAGGATCGGAGAAGGAGGGTGCATTACCTGCTCTGTCCGTGTCAGAGTGAACCAGAGCGCGGCGAAATATCCCATGTTGATCAAGCTGGTGGTGCGGGGTTTCCGCAAGATCAGTATGGCGAGTTGAAGCAGGATGCCGATGATGGCAAAATCTATGGCGAAGCGGAAGCGCGGTTCAGTGAGGTAAAGCCCATTCCAATTTGCCTGCATCGTCCACAGACTGAGCGGCAGGTAGGTGATCCAGAAAAAAATTCCGGCTTGTCCTAAGGCGCTCGACCAGATGTGCAGCGATTGTCTTGATAGAAGCCATCCTATGAGACCAACCGCCGCAGCTGCGCCGAAGGCGATGAGTGCCGTCCAGACCCATGCACCATGGATGTATACAAGCCGAACATTAGTTCCCAACGAACGTTCGGCAGGACCGAAAAACGAAGCTATGGCGATGACGATAATGGCGAGCAGGAAGAGCTTGAGAGATGGTATTCTACGCATAGGATGGGTATTTTACCCGGAAGTCACGATGGGACGAAAAATTACGTCAGAGATGCAGAAATCACGCTCTGCGCGATTGGCTTGATTTCACCGAAGGGTCTGATAAGCCATTCTCCCGGTCTATTTCAGCATCGGCATCTTTAACTGATGATGTCGAGCAGCTGCGATTGCCTGCTCATAGCCGGCATCAGCATGGCGGACGATCCCGGTACCTGGATCCGTAGTCAGCACACGTTCAATCCTTGCCGCAGCTTCCGGTGTTCCATCAGCGACAATTACCTGCCCGGCGTGTTGGCTATAGCCTATGCCGACGCCGCCTCCGTGATGGAACGAGACCCAGGTTGCGCCACCTATAGCGTTAAGCATGGCGTTCAACAGCGGCCAATCGCTGACGGCATCCGTCCCATCGAGCATCCCTTCCGTCTCTCGATTGGGTGAAGCGACCGAACCTGCATCGAGGTGGTCACGCCCGATAACGATCGGCGCCTTCAACTCACCGCTGGCTACCATTTCATTGAAGCGTAAACCAGCCTTCATCCTTTCTCCGTAGCCCAACCAGCAGATGCGCGCAGGCAATCCCTGGAAGTGGATCTGCTCGCGCGCCAATTTAAGCCAGCGAAGCAGGTGTTCATCGTCCGGGAAGAGTTCGGCGACGGCTTCGTCCGTGCGGTAGATATCCTCCGGATCACCGGAGAGAGCTACCCACCGGAAAGGACCTTTCCCAAGACAGAAGAGGGGCCGAACGTAAGCTGGGACAAACCCGGGGAAGTCGAATGCATCCCGCACTCCATGGTCGAACGCGCGTTGGCGCAGGTTATTGCCATAATCGAAGACCTCCGCACCGCGGCGTTGGAAAGTCAGCATCGCTTCGACGTGGCGGGCCATGGATGTCATAGCTTGACGGGCGTACTCTTCGCGATCGTTCTCACGCAGCTGATTGGCATCCTCGAGTGTCAGACCATGAGGGACATAGTCGTAGACGTTATGAGCAGGTGTTTGATCGGTCACGACGTCCGGTGTGATACCTCGTTGTACGAGCTCGGGATAAACGTCGGCAGCGTTTCCGATCAGGCCGATCGACCGAGGCTCATTATCCTTTAGCGCCTCTTCGACGAGTGTCATCGCCTCCTCAAGTTCATTCACAACATGTTCCACGTACCCATGTTCGAGACGGCGCATTGCCCGATCCGGATCGACCTCAACGATCAGGCCAACGCCCTCATTCATTGTGATCGCCAGGGGTTGGGCGCCGCCCATTCCACCTAAGCCAGCGGTGAGGACGAATTTGCCGCGCAAGGAAGGCCAGCCGCTCAGGCGCGCCAGAGATCCGAGTGTCTCGTAGGTCCCTTGGAGGATGCCCTGGGTGCCAATGTAAATCCAGGAGCCGGCGGTCATTTGACCGTACATGATCAAACCCTTCGCGGCCAGTTCGTCGAAGTGCTCCTGGGTAGCCCAATGAGGTACGAGGTTCGAGTTGGCGAGCAGTACGCGTGGAGCATCGGTGTGGGTTGTGAAAACTGCGACCGGCTTGCCGGATTGCACGAGCAGGGTTTCATCATCTTCGAGCTGCTTGAGCGATTCAAGTATTGCCTCGAAAGAATCCCAATCGCGGGCTGCTTGCCCTCGCCCTCCGTAGACTACTAGATCATCGGGTTTCTCCGCGACCTCGGGATCCAGATTGTTCTGGATCATGCGGTAGGCAGCTTCTGTGAGCCAAGATTTGCAGGTGAGTTTTGTGCCACGCGGTGAGCGTACCGGTCGCGATTGAGACATATTCGCCTCCATTATTACGAGTTCAAATTCCGTTAGACTTAAGCTGTAACCTGGTCCTGGAATTTATGACCAGGTAATGAATTTAAGAAGTGTATTCGGGATGAGAAGCACCTCATGTTTGACGATAATTAAATTATCACTCAAGTATTTCATGGATGTCGTCACTCCAACGTTCCAGGTGGGTGACATCTCCGTAGTTCTTTCGCCCCCCAGCTTTAGCTTTTTCGGTCATTTGTTCAGGGTGGGCGGGATAGCCAAAGGATAGCGAGACATTAAGATGCAAGTCCTCTGGATATCCGAGGAGTGCCCTGGCTGCCTCTGGTTGATAAATCGTCGCCGGACATGAGCCCACACCGAGATCCCAGGCGGCGAGCTGCATATAGGCGGCCGCCTGCCCTGCATCGAACATGATGGACCAGCGCCGGTTCGGATCTGGGGTGACGATCGCAATCCCCAGGGCCGCTCCTGCCAGGTGTCCGGCATAGGTGCCTAATTCAGATAGTTTTGTGAGGGTCACACGATCGCGTAGGACGATGAAGTGCCAGGGTTGTCTGTTCTTCGCCGATTGTGCTCTACGTCCAGCGTCGACGATTCTACGCACGATATCTTCAGGGAGAGGCTCATCGCTGAACTTGCGAATAGCGCGTTTGATATGGATTGCATCATGGACGTTCATCCCGTCCTCCCAGAAATGTCAATTGCAATTATACGGCTCAATTGAACGCCCCTCCAAGTACCTGGTAACACATATGACCCGACACATTGTGCGCCGGGTCATCAGGGTTAGGCTCGAATGGAGTTGCTACTATCCTGCGGTTTGATTTTGCAGGGTTCTGCTCATTGATGGGTCAAAGCGGCGAAGGTGGTGCCGCGAAGCGTCTTAACCAGCGTTTCCTGCGCGTTGCACCATACATCCTGGACCGGACAATCATCGCCGAATACGCATGCATTTGCATCGAAGACACACTCGTTCAGCATGATCGGGCCATCGATGGCTTCGACTACTTCAAGCAGTGAGATTTCATCTGCAGCGCGAGCCAGGGATACGCCCCCGCGAGCGCCGCGCGAAGTTTGGACGACGCCGGCGACGGAAAGCTGCGAAACGATCTTCGCCAGGAATGAAGGCGGGATGTGCTGTTTCCGAGCGATTTCGCTCGTTGGCGCACGTCGTCCGTTATCCAGACCTGACAGGAAAAGCACCGCGCGGACAGCATAGTCCGCCTGACGTGTAATCTGCATTCCATATCCTCCAATTCAACCTAGATACTCTAACCATCAGGGTAGGAGTTGTCTAGTTATTAGAGTGTACGCTGTGGGTTCTATAAGGGGCAAGTGAATAGTGTCACAAGGCCTGTATGACCTTTTACGATAGGATATGGTTGCTTTGAAAACCAGCCATGGTATGATTGCGCCAGCGCGCATTTTTATCGAGATTTTTCACAAAAGGAGTACCTATGAAGCATATCGCTGTTGTGGGCGTTGGTTACGTGGGCTTAGTAAGCGCCGCGGGTTTTGCCGACCTCGGCAATCGTGTGATCGCCCTTGATATCAATGAAGAGCGGATTAAGGGTCTCAAGAAAGGCATCATGCCGATCTACGAGCCCGGCCTAGAGGAGCTGGTCGAACGCAATGTCGCTTCAGAGCGATTATCCTTTACAACTTACTACCCGGAAGCGATTAAAGGGGCAGATTTTGTATTTATAGCCGTCGGGACGCCATCCGGGGTCGATGGTGAAGCGGATTTGAAACACGTTAAGTCGGCCGCAGAATCCGTCGCGCAAGTGATGGACGGCCCCCTAATCGTTGTCAACAAATCAACTGTACCTGTCGGGACGGGCGACTGGGTCGCGGAGATAATCCGCAACAGTCAGCCAAAGCCGGTTCCATTTTCTGTTGTCTCTTGCCCAGAGTTCCTACGAGAAGGATCGGCGATACTCGATTTCATGAATCCTGCGCGCACAGTTCTCGGATCTCAGGATTATGAAGCCGCTGACAAGGTGGCCCAGTTGCACCTACCTCTGCGGGCGCCGATCATGATCACCAACCTGCGCACGGCAGAGATGGTCAAGTACGCGTCGAATGCATTCCTGGCCACACGCATCTCCTTCATCAATGAAATCGCAAATATCTGCGAGGAGTTAGGCGCTGACGTCAAAGAGGTAAGCACAGGCATGGGTTATGATGCCCGCATCGGTCCCTACTTCTTAGACGCCGGTCTTGGATATGGCGGGTCATGTTTCCCCAAGGATGTAAAGGCTCTTGCGCATATGGCTGATGAGAAGGGACGACACCCGCAGCTCCTTCAAGCCGTCATGGATATCAACGATGATCGGCGTCGATTGCTCGTCGAAAAAATCCGAGAAGGTGTAGGTGATTTCGAAGGAAAAGTAATCGGGGTTCTGGGGCTGACGTTCAAACCCAATACCGACGATCTCCGTGATGCGCCAGCGCTCGATATTGCTGGGCGTTTGCTCGAGGGTGGCGCTAAGGTCCGTGCTTATGACCCGGTTGGAATGCCCGGTGCATCTAAACTCATGCCTGCGATCGAAATGGCGGAGGACCCCTACGCTTTGGCAGAAGGCTCCGACGCGTTGGTTATCTGCACTGAATGGAATGAATTCAAGCAGCTAGATCTTCAACGGATTAAAGGTCTTCTGCGCAACCCGGTCGTCATCGATGGCCGCAACATTTATGAACCTTATGAGATGGCGCAATTGGGGTTCACCTATCTTGCTGTAGGTCGAGGGTATAACGACGGCAAACCAATGAATGGTTGAACTCTCCCATGAGTGATGCACCCAAGCCCACCCTCGTTACACGTCTTCGAAATGGTCTTGAGGTACGCCTTAAAGAGATTCATACTGCACCTCTGGCAACCTGCTGGGTCTGGTATCGAGTAGGGTCGCGCAACGAAATCCCCGGAACGACTGGGATCTCCCACTGGGTCGAACATATGCAATTTAAGGGAACCCCCACCTTCCCGGCCGGGGTATTAGACCGTGCCATTTCACGCAACGGGGGTGTTTGGAACGCCTTCACCTGGTTAGATTGGACTGCTTACCTTGAGACGTTGCCGGCAGATCGCATCAAACTGGCCCTCGAGCTTGAAGCCGACCGTATGGAGAATAGCCTTTTCGACGCAGACGAAGTAGAGGCGGAACGGACCGTTATCATTGCTGAACGCCAGGGGCATGAGAACGAGCCGACCTTTCGCTTGGCAGAGGAAGTACAGGCAGCCTCCTTCCGGGTCCATAGCTATCACCATGAAGTCATCGGGGACATGGTGGACTTGCAGTCGATGACGCGTGACGACCTCTTTGCGCATTACCGCCAACACTATATTCCCAGCAATGCAGTTCTGGTCGTCGCTGGTGACTTCAACACCCGTCGAATGCTGGACCAGATAAGAGAGATCTTTGGTCCATTGCCCAAGGTTCCGGCGCCGCAGCACATGTCAAGGCGAGAACCCCCCCAGAGAGGGGAGCGGGTTGTCAATGTTAGTGGACCCGGTGAAACGCCTTTTATAAAAATAGCCTATCATGCTCCAGCGGCAGATGACGACGATTTCCTCCCGATGACCGTCCTGGGCAGTGTGCTGGCTGGGGCTTCCAGTTTTAATTTCTTCGCTGGAGGGATCTCCAATAAAACCTCGCGTCTTTACCGTGCGCTCGTTGACGGCGAAGTTGCAGCCTCTGTTCAGGGAGGTCTGGCCGCCTCAATTGACCCTTACCTCTATAACGTCCATATCACGGTGCGCCCAGACCGGACGCCGGAGCAGGCGCTTGCCGTGCTGGATCAGGAGATGGCCCGTATTCTTGAAGCGCCGATCGATGAAGAAGAGCTGTTAAAAGCGATCAAACAAGCGCGCGCTCTTTTCACTTACAGCAGCGAAAGTATCACCAATCAGGGGTTCTGGCTGGGTTTTAGTGAGATGTTTGCCGATGGTTCATGGTACGAAGGCTATCTAGACCGTCTGGCAGAAGTAACCCCCAAGATGACATGGGAAATCGCTCAAAAACACCTCGTTGATTCCAATCGCATCGTTGGATTCTACCGTCCAAATTCGAGCTAACGTCATGCCTAAAGAAACCTTACTTCTACCAAAGCTTGATCCTGGTGCCTTACCCGGGCCGGAAACTATCCGCAGGGAAGAATTGCCCAATGGTGTTGTGGTGCTCATCCGCGAGAATTTCTCCAGCCCTTCTGTTGTACTCTCCGGTTACCTTCCAGCAGGAGCGCTTGCGAACACAGCGGATACCGCTGGGCTAGCGTTCATGACGGCAATCGCCATGACCCGCGGCACACGAACGCGCTCCTTTCAACAGATTTTCGAATCAATAGAATCCATTGGTGCACGCCTGTCGCTGTATGGCGGGACACACACCACAGCTTTTCAAGGGAAGGCGCTTGCAGAAGATCTCGGTTTGCTGCTAGAGCTCTTAGCCGATGTCCTGCAGAATCCATCCTTTCCGAAAGCAGAATTTGAACGATTACGCGCCCAGCAGCTCACCGCGCTGGCGATCCGTGAACAGAATACCGGGGCACGTGCACAGATGGCGTTTGACACACTGGTGTACCGTGATCACCCTTATAGTCTGTCGACGGGCGGTTACGTAGAGACAATCAGCGAGTTGGCACCCTCTGATCTACGAAGATTCCATCGTGAATATTTCGGCCCCTCTGGTCTTGTGATAACAATCGT
>SOIH01000265.1 GCA_004376895.1 Anaerolineales bacterium
GTATATATGGAATTCTTGTGATTGTGGAACGGATGACCAACGTAGAGACGCCCCGGCGGGGCGTCTCTACAATTTCAAAATGGAAACCCGGCATACTGGGTGCGATCATCTACCAACCTAAATCAATTTCAACAATAATGTGATGTTGATCGCTATTTCTGCCATTCTTTCGATGTTCACTCAGACATCGATGAAAGGTATTTAAACCATCAAAAAAGCACGCCTAGGCGCGCTTCTGGAAGAATCTACGCACAGAATCATTTTTGCTCAGGTAAGAATTCCCTGCAAATGCTTCGCAAGTTCCCTAGCAACCTCTTCGGGCGATCCCCGTAGGAATTCCTTACGGCGTTCGCGAACTTCTGCCTCGCGTAAACCTGATACGACTGTTGGCGAACCCTTCAAGCCGATATATCCATCCTCAACATCTAAGTCATCACGACCCCATATCGCGACATCTGCTTCCTCAAACGCCCAGGGCTTGCGATGGAAATCCATAAATCTTGGTTCGTTCGAAGCAGTCTTCACAGAGATCACCGCCGGGAGTTTAACCTCTTGGATTTCATACCCGCCTTTAATTTCACGCCTTACTCGCGCGATTCGCCTCTTCTGGTCAACAGATAATTCAGTCGCCAGAGTAACCTGAGGTAGATCCAACCATTCCGCCAACCCGGGAGGGACCTGCCCGGTAGCTCCATCCGCCGATTCCTCTCCGCATAGAATGAGATCAAATTTGCCGATTTTTCCAATCCCTTTTGCAAGCGTGTACGTTGTAGCTAATGTATCTGCTCCGGCAAACTCGCGATCGCTCATCAAGAAGAATCGCTCTGCCCCCATCGCCAAACCTACACGCAGAATAGGTTCGAAGAACGGCGGGCCCATCGAGAGGATGCTTATGCGCGCAGGCTGGTCATCCTTCAGCGCCAGCGCCATCTCAAGCGCATTCATATCTGGAGGGTTGATCTCCGACCGTACTCCAGTACGCTCTAAGAGTAGTGTTTCCGTATCAACCCGAATCTCTTCCGATTTCGGTACGACTTTCATGCACACGATGATCTCGAGATCAGGCATGGACCGACTCACGTTCACGTTGTAACGTTTTGATTAGAGCAGGCAGGATTTTATGCGTATTCTCGACAATGCAGTAGTCAGCATGATTGAAGATTGGGGCTTCCGGATCCGAATTAATCGCGATAATCGTTTCAGCATTTTGGATCCCAACAATGAAATGGAACGCCCCGCTGATGCCAAAATTTAACGCCACTTTCGGTCGACAAACGACGCCTGTTTGACCTACCTGCCTCTCTCGCTCAATATGCCCTTCATCAACTGGCGGCCTTGTCGCGCCGACTTCACCATCTACCAACGCTGCCAGTTCGCGCAAACTATCAAAATCGCCATTGATCCCTCGCCCACCACAGATCAGCACAAGTGCTTGCGTGAGATCAACCCCTTCGCCCACGTGCCGCTCGACAATACGTGAGCGGATATCTGCTTTCTTGAGCTTCACCTTCATTTCCACCAGATCCCCCTGTCTGCTGGGATCAGGCTTGTTCGCAACGAATACCCCAGGACGAACGGTGGACATCTGCGGACAATGCTCTGCCGATTCAAGGAGTGCGATCACTCCACCACCAAAACCCGTTACCTCGCTGATGAGCACACCACGATCCTCGTCCAAGATTAGATCCGTACAGTCCGCATTCAGTCCTGTCCTCAGCCGTACAGCAAGCCGTCCTGCCAGATCACGTCCATTCGGTGTAGCACCAAGCAAGAATACACTGGGTTTCCCCTTTTTAATCGCCTGCATCGTGGCGTGGGAATAACCACAGACATCGAATTCCCCCAGCAACGGATGATCAAGAAGCCAGACCTCATCAGCGCCGTATGCATAGGCTTGATATGCCCGATCCGATACATCACTCCCCAACAGTAAACCACAAAGTGTCCACCCCGCTCGATCCGCTAGATCGCGTCCTTTTGACAGAAGCTCAATGGATACGCTTGCGAAATCATCACCCTCAATCTCAAGGAACACCCACAGAGCTTTATTCGCTTCAGACGGAGCGTACAGCGAGGCAACCACTGATCCTACTCCTCCACCGCATCATTCTTCGAAACTTTACCCAAAGCCATTTGTGCTATCTCCGCAATATCACGCACCTTAAGCTTCGTAACCCCCATACTCCCGATGGAATCCTCCAAGCAGGATATGCATAGAGGACAGGCTGTCGCCATGATATCAGCATCAACGTCAAGTGCCTCCTGAACGCGTAAATCGGAGAAGCGCTCACCCGGTGGTGTCTCCATCCACATTCGCCCCCCACCCCCACCGCAGCAGAGTGTATCGGGTCCAGAGTGTGGCATCTCAATAACACGTGCACCTGGGATGGTTTCCAAAACCACCCTTGGGGAATGGGTAACCTCATTCACCCGTCCAAGCAGGCACGGATCGTGAAAAGTAATTTTCGAGGACAGGCTCCCCTCTAATGCGAGACGATTTCCTTCAATCAGGTCAGCGATGTATTCGGTGTAGTGGATCGGCTCAAAAGATTCGTTTACACGCGGATAGTGATTCTTGAACACATCGTGGCAATGTGGAGACAGCGCTACCAATTTACCCACACCATTTTTTTCGAAGATATCTATGGCATGTTGTGCCACATCTTGGAAATACGGGGAGTGTCCGAGCCGTAGAACGGCTTCCCCACAGCATGGCTCTTCCTCTCCCAAAATGCCGAAACTTACATCTGCAGCTCTCAGTAGCTGCACAATCGCTCGTGCAACAGATTGCGCCCTGCTATCATAGGAAGCAGTACAACCGAAATACAGCAAGATCTCATGTTTGGAGGGGTTATATGTCTGGAGTTCGAGACCCTCTGCCCAATCCATCCGCTGTGAGGGTGGTTGTGACAGTGGATTGTTATTCCAATAAACCGACCAAAGAACTGGCGATAATCCGGCAGGGGTCTTACGCCTCTCCCAGAGAAGTTGGCGAAGACTCTGAAAGATCTCCACGATCGGCACTCCCCTCGGACAGTAGATTTCACACTGCCCGCAAGCGGTGCAGAGCCAGATCGCTTCCTGGGCTTCCAATAACCCCAACTGCGCGCCGCGCATAATGGATCGCACTGACAAAGGATCGTCACGCACTAATCCCCAAGGACAGGTCGCCGTACAAACCCCACACTGAAAACATGGGGCGGCTTTACCATCCGTGATTTCGATCAGCTCTTCCCATTGAGCATCATCGATTTCGATTGGTCCCTGGTCAACCGTCATAGGTTTGATCGTTCCTTACGAGAGCATCGTCTTCTAGAGAGCTCTCATTCAATCTGCACCTTCAGCCGTAAGAGTATCTTTTGAAAACTTGCGGACGACATCATCCATTTCCACGATCTTCTCCGCGAACTCTTTCCCTTCGGCAGCAGATATCCATTTCAACTGCAGTCGATCGGGCTCAATGCCCTTCCTTTCGTATTTCCTCTGCCAGTGCTTGAAACGTTTCCATGTCAATCGGTTGGCGTAGTTATAGTGACAATCAGAGCCGGTATCGGTCAAGCGGCAACCAGTTATGAGGACTGCCCCCGCTCCCTGCTCAAATGCACGTGCGACAAAATCCTCCTCAAAGCGTGCTGAGCACATGGTTCGGATGATCCTTGCCGAAGTGGGGTATTGCCGCTTCTCGATCCCTGCTAGGTCTGCTCCTGCATAAGAGCACCAGTTGCAGGTAAAGACGAGACATTTTTCCTCTGCCTTCTCAGCCAGAGCTGCGTCAACCTGTGCCATAATCTGTGATTTTGTGAAATAAGGCATGTCAATGGCGTCGAAATTGCATTCAGCTGCACACGTTCCGCAACCCATGCAGGCTGCCTCAAGGATTCGGACTTTCCCCTCTTTCACAGGACCTGTCGCCTCGATGGCACTATATGGACACACCTTCACACAAAGCATACAACCGATGCATAGGTCTTCGTTGACAACAGCAGTGAGCGGCTCCTTCTCGATCACACCGCGGGATAACAGCGCCCCAGCCTTCCCAGACGCAGCGAGTGCTTGTGCGACCGATTCGCGTACATCCTTCGCTCCTTGGGCTACACCAGCCAAGTAAATACCCTGGTTCGCGGTTTCGGCAGGACCCAACTTTGGATGCAGTTCCATCAGGAATCCATCCTCGCTGTGCGAGAGTTTGAGCTGATCTGAGAGCGTATCCTCCTGAGGTCGTAATCCCGCAACCAGGACAAGTAAATCGGTGGGAATTCGCACCTTCGCCCCAAGCAGTTCATCATCTAGTTCGACGTACTCATCTTGAAACGTGATCGCATCCTGAGGTGGACGATCCGCATCGTACCGGAAAAACTGTACACCCGCGGACATCGCACGTTCGTACAACTCCTCCGCCTGGCGGCTGTAGGTGCGGATATCCTTCGCTACGATGCGGACCTTCTTCCCCATCTCTCGCAGCTGTAGTGCTTGCGCGATCATCGAGGTGCAGCAGTAACGAGAGCACCCTTTTCCATCCTGCCTTGAACCGACGCAGGAAATGAATGTGATCTTTTCCGCTTCCAACGCATCTCGCTCAAGAATGGATTCCAGTTCCAAATTTGTGATCACGTTGGAATTCGAACCGTATGAAAATTCCTGCGGGACATAGGGTACAGATCCGGTCGCGATGACAACCGCACCGACATCAAGAGTCTGTTCATCATCCAGTAATGCGGTGAAACTACCCACGTACCCACCGATCGTCTCGATCGTTGTGCCAAGGTGAACATGAGCACCGCTCGCTTCTAGATCTTTCATTTTTGCCTGTATGAGGTCCTCTGCAGGAATATCAGCCGGCGCGATCCGATGCAATTGATTAAGGGTACCGCCCAGGCAATCTGTTTTCTCTATAAGGTGTGTTTCGAAGCCCTGATGGGCGAGCGCGGCTGCAGCACTCATTCCTGCAATACCCCCGCCGACGACAAGAACGCTCTGGGTTAACGGCAAATGACTGATCTCAAGTGGTTCGAGTTTGCGCGCTTTCACGACTGCCATCGCTACCATATCGATGGCTTTTACCGTCGCAGCTTCTTTGTCGAACTTATGCACCCAAGAATCCATATTGCGGATATTGGACATTTCCAATAGGAACGGATTCAAACCTGCTCGAATGAGCACACCACGGAATATCGATTCGTGTGTCTTGGGTGAACAAGCTGCAATTACTACACGATTAATCCCATGTTCACGGATCGCTTCCTCAATCTCTTTCTGCGTATTACCCGCGCATGAGAACATCTGACCTGAAGTGTAGACGACGTCAGGCATATCCTTTGCGGCTTCGATCACACGCTCTACATCTACAACCCCGGCGATGTTGCTGCCGCAGTGGCATACAAAAACACCCACATGTGGTATATCAATGTCCTCCATGGGCTCGATTTCTGGCTCTTCTGGCCATGAACGATCGGTTACGAACCGTAGTGCGAGAGATGCCGCGCCGCTCCCTTCCGCCACGCTGTCAGGGATATCCTTAGGTCCGCTTGCACATCCAGCCGCATATATACCCGGTCGAGTAGTCACGATCAAACCACCCTGCTCTTCAAGCGAGCGTATAAAACCGTCCCCATCGAGCTCGATGCCGAGTGTCTCCGCTAATTGAGGGAGACCCGATGGCGGTGAGACCGCATTCGCCAGGACAACCATTTCGTAATCATCCTCAGCCATCTCTGAGCGCTTTGTATCCTCGTACCGAACGCGAATTTTGCCATCACCATTGGGGGAAATTCTTGATGGCCGCGTGCGGATGAAGTTCGCTCCCTCATCTCCCGTGCGCTCTCGAAAACCGTCGAAACCTTTGCCATATGCCCGCAGATCCATGTACATTACATCTACATGTTCGATACCATGATCCATAGCCTGATAAGCATGCTTGATTGAGTACATGCAGCAGAAACGTGAACAATAGGGATGGTGCCTCTGGTCTCTGGAGCCAACACAAAGCACAAAGAGGATTTTATGTGGATGCTCACCATTAGAAAGACGTAATATCTCCCCATCCGTCGGACCAGCGGAGTTTACCAAACGCTCAAACTCAAGCGCGGTGAGGATATCTGGGTGTGTCCCATATCCAAATTCACGCATCTTGCGCGGGTCGAAACTGTCATACCCTACAGCGACAACAATCGCGGCCACATCGGCTCTGATGATCCGCTCCTGTGGCATGAGAAAATCGATCGCACCTGGCAGGCAAGCTTCTTTGCACCGATTGCAGGGGATGTAGTTCGGTGGTGTATTCAGGCAGGAATCCATATCGATGACGTAGGGTCCAGGTACCGCCTGGGGTATCGGTGTGTAGATTGCTCGTCGGGCTGCCATTCCTGAATCGTACTCATTAGGCATGATAACTGGGCAAACCTCGGTGCATTCACCACAGCGTGTGCATGCATCCGTCACATAGCGTGCCCGTTGGCGGATGGCTACACGAAATCGCCCGGGCTCACCTTCAATCTCTGCCAACTCAGCCATCGAGATGGTCTCGATATTCTGGTGAAGATCTACTTCCGACATTTTTGGAGCTTCGATGCAGATCGAGCAGTCGAGAGTTGGGAAGTTCTTATCAAGAACAGCCATGACCCCACCGATGGTTGCCTCACGCTCAACGAGCATCACATGTGCGCCAGCTTCAGCAAGGTCAAGCGAAGCTTGAATCCCAGCGATACCACCACCCAGAACTAAGACAGTATCGCTCATGAGCCCCGTTCCTCAACTTTTGCGTAAGCGAAACCCGCTTCAAAGGCTTCCAGGTTAAGCGAAAGGGTTCTCGGTTTTACCGACGTTCGAATTGCCTCCTCCATCGCCTCCCGGGTGACGACATCTGAGATCGCACAGAAATACCCCAATATGACCACGTTCGCCACGATTCTTCGGCCCAAGTCTTCTGCTAACCTCGTTGCAGGAATCCTCAACGGTTGATCTTCTGGTTTCGGAGTTACCAAGCCTTCATCGATAATGATTGTGGCCTCTGGTTTCGTCTCTCCTCTATAGCGCGTATATCCCTCCTGCGAGAGTGTAATCAGAACATCTGCTTTCTGCACAAAGGGATAGGCAATCGGGTAATCCGCGACAACGATACTGGAAGAAGATGCACCACCACGCGCTTCAGGACCATACGCTTGGGTCATCACGGCTTCCAGATCTTGATAGAGAGAGAATGCTTTCCCCAGCAGAAATCCCGCCAGGATGACACCCTGCCCCCCGAAACCTGAGATGCGTATCTCCTGTCTCACGCCTCACCCTCCACGCGTATTGGTTGATACGCAGGCGCTTCTCGGTCAACAAATCGACCAACGTAAATCGGTTGGTCCTCCCTTAAATCGATCCCGAGTTGATCCAGAGGGGTATCCGGTTTATGCACACAGCGCTCCCGATACAGAAGCATCTCATCGATCCCCTGCTCAAGGTCATTTGACTTACCAAATCCGATGGGGCATGGCGCAAGGACTTCGATGAAAGAGAAACCGGATTTATTGAATGCGTAAAGTACGTCATCGGTGACCTGCCGTACATGTATCGTAGTCCAGCGTGAGACGAAGTTCGCTCCTGCAGCCGCGAGAAGGTTTACAAGGTTAAAGGGATGCTCCGGACATCCGTATACTGAGGTTGTGCTTATCGCACCATATGGAGTCGTTGGTCCCATCTGTCCCCCGGTCATTCCATAATTGAAGTTATTAGCGCAGATAACTGTGATATCGATATTACGGCGTGCGGCGTGAATGAGATGATTTCCACCTATCGCCGCCAGATCGCCATCGCCGCTGAATACGGTTACACATAACTCTGGGTTGGCTAATTTCAAACCCATAGCGAAAGGAATTCCCCGACCATGTGTCGTATGGTAGGAGTCGATGTTCATGTACCCTGCCACACGGCCAGAGCAACCTATCCCCGAAACAACAACATGCTTCTCTAATTCAATTCCCGACTTGATGATCGCCTGCGCATAGCAGCGCATCACGATCCCAATACCGCAGCCCGGACACCAGATGTGCGGCATCCGATCCGCGCGGATCAGACCATCAAGAGGATGCTCTTCAACGAGAAGGGGTTGAACCATTCTTGGTTACCTTTTCAATCGCTTCAAGGATCGGTTCAGGCGCGAGCATCGCCCCCCCAGCGTGGTTTACGCCTAATACCGGCTGGTCGACAATTCGTTCAACCTCACGGATCATTTGACCCAGATTCATTTCTGCCATAACAAACGCATCCACATCCCGAGCCAGATCGCGTATGAGCTGCTCTGCGAACGGCCAAACAGAGATAAGCCGCAGGAACCCCACCGGCATACCACGCTCGCGAGCGACACGTACAGCTCTTCTTGCAGAACGTGCAGTGCTTCCAAAAGCGATGACCACGACACGTGCACCTTCTAGATGGAAAGCTTCTGTGCGAATTAAATCCCCCGTATTTCGGTTGATCTTCTCAACCAGCCGGGTAACCAAAGCCTGATGCGTATCGGCAGACATTTCTGGATAGCCGCGTTCGTCATGCGTCAAACCTGTGAAATGTAGCCGATATCC
>SOIH01000180.1 GCA_004376895.1 Anaerolineales bacterium
CATGTATTAGGCACGCCGCCAGCGTTCATCCTGAGCCAGGATCAAACTCTCCATAGAGATTTCACTACGTCCGAAGACGTAGAAGATCCATCATCGACCGGACTCAAGGTCATTTTTCTGTCGTTTTACTTACAGGGTTTCCTATCACTCTTCAGTTGTTAAGGTGCTTTGCTTCGAGCGGACAAAATGCTAACACCCGCCCCCATCAGTGTCAAGGGCATTCGGCACAAAACGTCGATGTTTTAAAACTCAACATCGACGAGGCTGGTCGACTTCTCAACCCGCTCATTTGGCCTGTGCTGCACTTGACTATTCTGTTGTCCAGGTCTTCCTAAATTCTAGGCGAGACCGTAAGCATTATTGAACCTATTTTACGGTCTCCGGAGCAGGATGTCAAGGGAAGGCCCGCAAACAATCCGGGGTTTTTACAACCTTGCCAGCCCTATCGTTCGCTGCCCCTCACGGGCATACCACTGTACCGTACCCAACCCCCTGCATGTCATTGGGGCTGGTTACATGTACCCCAAACCAGCCCTCCCCGGCGCTGCTCGCGCGATAGTAATCCTGGAAAACCTGTGTTTGGGCGCTGGTAAATACCGCGCTCTCTGACGGCGCCTGGTTGCCATTATCCAGGAACCTGTAAAAAGTCACGGTCGTCGGACCGGTGGTGGTTATCGAAAACTCCACATCGAAGGTCACTGGAAAAACACAGGGTGAGATATTCATCGTGAGCGGGTCCATGGCCACGTCAACAGCAGTCACGATGCTCAGCGGCGGGGGCAGTTTCGGCGCGAGCGCCAGCTCTCCTGTGAGGACTATCTGCGCCAAAGGGATCCAGCACAGTTTACCCGCCCACCTCGGGTTCTCAACCTGCAGCCAATCTCCAGTTTTATTTTGCGCGAGGATGTCTACCTGCTCACCCACCCTCACCGCCCCTTCTAACGAATAATCCTCGCCAGGACCAAATCGGCAGACTACGTCTATATCGTGCGCCGATGCCACCGGTGATACCGGCCTGTCAGTAGGTGCAGTTGTCGGCACCTTGGTGTCCGCGGGCTTCACTGTGGGCGGTGGAGGTTTTACAGTCCTTGTTTCCGCTGGTGATACCTTGGTGGGGATGGGCCCCGGAGTATCGCTTGGCAACGCAGTCGGTGTTGGTCTTGCAGTCGGAAGGTTGCATCCGGATACGCCGAGGGTTACGACAATGGCGCTGATGAAAAATAACCGAGCCATCCTATTCATTATCTTCCTCCCCAAGAGACCAGGAGTCTACTAAACTCCTATATCTCGGATCTCCCTTGAAGCGCCTGGGAAAGCGTTGTTATATCAGCGTACTCAAGATCTCCGCCAGATGGCAAACCGCGCGCCAAGCGCGTGATGCGCACATCGTTTCCCTCCAGGCTCTGCTTGATGTACATCGCCGTGGCTTCGCCCTCCAGCGTCGGATTGGTGGCGATGATCAATTCCTCAATCGTCCCTTCCTGAATACGATCGATCAGTTCCGCGATGCGCAGGTCGTCTGGTCCAATGCCCTCGATCGGCGAAAGCGCTCCATGAAGAACGTGGTAGCGACCCGAGTACTCACCGGTGCGTTCAAGGGCGAGAACATCAAGCGGTTCCTCTACCAGGCAGATCTTCGATGAGTCGCGGCCGGTGTCGCTGCAGATCAGACAGGGATCGGCGTCATTGCTTGTGATGTTGAAACAAAGCGAGCAGAAGCGAGTCTGAGTCCGCATTTCCTGCAGCGCTTCCGCCAATTCAAGACTTTCACCTTCTGGAGCCCGCAGGAGGAAATAGGTCAAGCGCGAGGCAGTCTTCGGACCAATGCCCGGTAAACGTGCGAATGCCTCAACGAGCCGCTCTACCGGCTTAGGCGCCGCGGATCTCACCCGCCTCCACCCAACTGCCCAAGTCCGCCCGCCAGTGGGCCAAGTTGTTTCGCCGCCAGAGCTTGTGATTCATGGACCGCCTGGTTTATAGCCAGGAGAATCACATCCTGGATCATCTCAACATCACCGGCCTCCAAAAGTTTCGGATCGATCGTCACCTCTCTGCATTCCTGCGTACCGCTCATCACAAGCCGCACAGCGCCGCCGCCTGTTGTAACCTCAACGGTCAGGTCCGCAAGATCTTCCTGTGCCTGAACGAGCTTCTCTTGAAGCTCCTGGACTTGCGCCATAATGTTTTTACCTATGGCGGATTTCCCTTTCCCTTTGCCCATCGAATCCTCTCAATTTAATGTTCGTAGCGTGACCCGGCGGTTCTCGTGGGCTTAATTATGAATCGTTCATGACCGAGATGAAACTAGAACATCTAAGCCTCAGGAGGCCACTTTTCCACTTCGACAACATGTGCGCCCAATTCGCGAATTGCAGTTGAAACCATCCCCCCATCTTCCATCGGCGGAGGCTGGTTATCCGCAGGATCTCCAGGATTCCATGACTCGCTCAAGATGCAGCGAAGACCGATCTTTCCACCGAAGATTTCTTCTAAGGCATTGATCGCGATCTGCAGGTTGTGGTCCTTCTCCATCTTGTCGCGGAGAAGATCGCTGCCGAAACCAATAATGAGCACACCCCCCTCCAGGTTTAATGGGCGGCAGGAATTCAATAAAGCCTGAACGCGTGGATCGTGACGCCGGGCGGCTTGAAGGACATCCCGCCAACGAGTGACAACGATCTCAAAATTCAGCTTCCCCTCGATCGGCCCGGGACCCGAGTTGGACCTCGGCTCACTGCTTTCCTTCCGAGACTCCGGCTTTGACGTCTCAGGAATTACCTTCTTCTTTACAGTTTTCGGGTTTTGCACTTGTTCTGCTTTCGGGGGAGTCTTCGGTTCTGAGTTAATACCCTGCGTCTCCCCGGCCTCAATAAAAGCTAATTCAAGCGGCAGTGAGGTCTGCCAGGTAGTCTTCCGTTCTGCAGCTGCTCGGTTGAAAGCTCGGATCCCTGCGAGCAGCCGCTCAAGCTGTATCTCCTCCGACTGGGTACGCATCTCCGCCCGGGTCTCGGATGTGGCTTCAACTAATTTTTCGTTCCCCATCTTGATGAGAAGCAGCCCGCGCAAGTACTCTACGACCTGGCGACCGAATTGTCTGGGGTCGGCTCCGCCATCCAGGGTTTCATTGATCAGACTCAGACCCTCGCCTATGTTGCCAGCAACCAAAGCAGCCACAACCCCGCGCACCGCCTCGCTGGCCGCGGTGCCCATTACAATTTCCGCGTAATCTAAGGTCACACTCTCGCCCGCTGAACTGAGTTGATCCAACAATGAGATCGCATCGCGCAAGCTGCCCGTCGCTTGTCTTGCAATTAGCTCGAGCGCCGGTTCCTCGATTTCGAATTCTTCCTCCTCAATCTTGGGTCGGAGATAGTCCAAGATGGTCGCAACCGGCAGCTGCCGGAACTCATGGCGTTGGCAGCGTGAGAGAACCGTAGCCGGGATCTTGTGTACTTCTGTTGTTGCGAGAATGAAGATGGCATGCGCCGGGGGTTCTTCCAATGTCTTCAACAGGGCATTGAAGGCCGCCGTTGAGAGCATGTGGACCTCATCGATGATGTACACCTTATAAGGCCCCTGATTAGGGGAAAAGCTGATCTTATCTCTCAGTTCACGGATATCGTCCACGCTGGTGTTGGATGCAGCGTCTATCTCAATCAGGTCGAGAAAGCTTCCCTGCGCTACCGCCTTGCAAATTTCACAGTCCCCGCAGGGGCGGTCGGCGGGCGAGTCCGCCAGGCAGTTTACCGCTTTGGCGAGGAGGCGAGCGGTCGTGGTTTTTCCAGTACCGCGTGGTCCCGCAAACAAGTACGCGTGAGCGACGCGCTCTCCCCGTACCGCGTTCCGAAGCGTATGAATGATGTGATCCTGTCCGCAGACTTCTTCCCAACGCTGTGGTCGCCACTTGCGATAAAGAGCGTGTGTCATTTCCAGTCCTCGCTGATTAAAGAGTTGCTTCTTCAAATACCCGGGGTAACCCTAAGCTCGACAAACTAATCCGTCCATGAACTCAAACCGGATGCGAGTTTAGCAGACGCAATTCCACGGCGCAAGAAACTCGCCGGCAATAGGTCTCATAGAAAGGGAAGGATGTTATAATTTTACCTGACAGACACATTCTGGAGGGTGCAATGACTCTACCGCGTGGCTGGGAATTAATCATCATCTTGATCATCATCGTCCTGATCTTTGGTCCTGGTCGCCTAAGCAAGATCGCCGGCGAAATTGGCCAGAGCATCAAAGAATTTCGGACGGGTATTCAGGATGGCGAGAGTGAAGATGAGCCATCCGAGGAAGAAGAACCAGCGGACGAAGAATGATATCTCCAGCATCACCACATGACCAAAGCCGGCCGAATGGCCGGTTTTTCTTTCTCCGAAATAAGCTCATGCGTTTCATCAATTCTACCAGCAGGACTATTCCACTCGGAATGTTGATCTGGCACACAACATGAATCGCGGCGTGTGTGCTTCACGGGATGGATCGAGGTTGTGAAATCCGCGAAAGAGGCCTAAATTGAAAGCGCGTTTGAGGCGGACGCTGTTGGACGTATTCGTTAGTTCGCGGGAACTTTAAAGGAAGATACTAGAATACCGCTTACATTACGAAGGGAGATAACCTTGCCTGGCGTCCATATAGCCTGATCAAACCCCCAGTACAGATCAATCGTGGTGTTTGTACCTGCTCTTGAATGGACGTCCACCGCCCCGGTGCTGTAAAAAGTGAAATCCGGGAAGCTGAACGAATTACCCTCACCATCATCTAGCGTCCAGCCGGCCATAGAGACTTCACTCCCCGTGTTTAGGAGACGAACAGACTCCGTCTCCAAATCCCCCGCGCCGACGATGCCGTTGATCACAACCTGCTGGGCTGCAGCCGCGGCGGGGGTGGAAGTTTCTTCGGGATATCGGGTCTCACTGGCGTCTGGCGTCGCTACAGCCCCCTCAATTTCAGGGATGACCAACACTTGCCCCACCGAGAGTTCGTTAGGGTCTTGCAATCGATTGGCCGCCATAAGTTCTTCCATCAAGATGCCGAACTCATCCGCGATGTTAGAAATTGTGTCGCCTGCTCGGACAGTATAGGTGTGGGGTGTTGGGGAGGAAGGCTTTGTTGGAGTCAGCGTAGGAACAGCACTGGCTACCTGCGCGATCACATCGATGGTCGCCGTCGGCGGTATAAATTCAGGTGGGGATCTGCGATCCCATAGATTGAGCACGATGAGGACAGTGATCGCTGAAACGAGGACATTAACGCCCAGATAAAGGAGATACTGCCTCCATGTAGCTCGCCGTACGCTTCCCATGGCCGCGCATGATAGCACAGCTTACCGTGAAAGGGAATTGCCTCCCATAGAGTCAAGGCAGTAGAATGAACCGGTAGCATCGATCGATTTGAAATTCGACACCGCCTTGCATTCAGGAGGACGGATATCCGCTCAACCACGGTTGTGCGGAAAGATATAAACCGTAAAAATTGTCCTGGCAATGGAACCCTAATGCCCTTCATAATAGACGGCCATAATTTAATCGCCGCGCTGCCCGACCTCGACCTTTCCGATCTGGACGATGAAATAAAACTTGTCGAGATGCTGCAGGGTTTCTGCTCCCGAACACAACGTCGGGCGACAGTGTATTTCGACCGCGGCGTCCCGGGTGGAGAACCCACGATCAAGAGCGGGAGGGTTGAAGTCAGATTCGTGCGCCTCCCGCGAACGGCGGACGACGCCATTCGCGCTCACTTGCTCAAGCTCGATAAAGAAGCACCAAACTGGACGATCGTATCCTCCGATCGTGAGGTCCGCTCTGCGGCGCGTCGAGCAGGCGCATCCGTGCTCCATAGCGACGCGTTCGTCCAGATGATCTCCACGAGTGTAATCACTTCCGATCAAAGCGAGAAACCCCTGGGCGCCTTGAGCGATATTGATCTCGATGAATGGGAGAGGCTATTTAATAATCGAGACCAAGGCTCATCCTAAGGACTCACCGTTTATTAATGTAATTAAGACCCGATTAGGGTAATATTTAAGCAGGACACGCCCACGTATTGGTTTTGTATTGGTTGAAGGGTTTGTCTCAGGGGATTCCCCCAACTGGAAATGTGCCTCCCCGCGCATTGCCAGTGGGGGTCCCGAATATTCTGGAGCGTCCGGATGGTCACCCACATCCGGCGTTCCTTTTAATTAATTTGCGGCAATGACTCAAGCCCCTCGCGACATTGTCATCCCTTCGGCATTGCTCCCAACTCCCTTCGGTCGGGAACTTCGCCCCACAAACTGAGTGGGACTTCGCAGGACAGGTCTGAGGAGTGGAGCGACGAAGAATGACTAGCCTGAGTAGTTACAATTTGCGATCCGATACGAATTCTCATCATACCGCTTTGGGTGGCAAACTTAATAAAAGATCCTCCCGATGGGAGGATCTTTTATTGATGTGAATACCCGATATAAAATCAGGATGCAGTTGAAGGTTGAACCGGGAAATATACCGTGACGCAAGTCACGTTATCGGGGCCGCCGGCAGCATTTGCAGCCGCGACCAAAGCTTCACATGCCTGTTGAGGATTACCTGCTCGGAGGATGGTTTCTTGTATCTCCTCGTCAGGAATAACACCCCATAGTCCGTCCGAGCAAAGCATCAGGTACCCATCAAGAGGTGTTGAGTGGGTTGCTACATCCACCTTCACGTCAATCGCCTTCCCCATCGCGTTCCAGAGAACATTGCGCTGCGGGTGCGTAAGGGCTTCCTCTTCTGTGATCGTCCCGGTGTCAACTAATTCCTGAACCAGGGAATGATCGCGGGTAAGCTGCTGAATGTTATCCTCTGTTATCAAGTAAGCGCGTGTGTCGCCGACGTGACCGATCGTCACTTGATCGCCCACTACAAGCGCGATTGTTAGTGTTGAAGCGCCACCTTCAGCGCGGGATCTAACCTCTCGGTTCGCCTGTTGCATGGATAAGCGGACAAGATCCTCCGTGGAACCGGGTTGACGCTCGGGTTCGAGTGCGAGAAGATCGAGGATTGCCCCGCGGGTCAGGCTGCTTGCTAACATGCGCACCGAAATCGCACTGGCGGCTGCGCCATGTTCTTGCCCCCCGAGTCCATCGGCAACGCAAAGCAGTCCGAAATCCGGAGGTTCGTCGTCGCCATCCGCGCTTCCGACGATCACGAGCAGAGAGTCGTCATTTTTCTTTCTCTCAACACCGATCGATTGCGCCGTCCCCGTCGTGATATGCCGACGAAGCTCCTCAAAGTAAGGGAATGGGACCTTATTTGGATCTAGCGGCGCGGTGGAAGCCTGGTCTGGCGGTGGGGTTGTCTTCTTGCCGAACAGTCGTCGGATGAATTCCATAGGGTATGTTTTTCCTTGATACAAGAGTGCCCAATTCTACATGGGCGAGGATCCATCGGCAAGCCAATTTTAACCCGGTTATGCCTGTTCCAAGAAACGATTTCGACAGAAACCAAAATGTCAGAGGGAAAAAACGGACGCTTGATAAAATGATCGCTGCATTATAGGTACAAAACGCTGGCAAGGGGGGGGTGGCTTGACAGCCAACACAGATCACCCCACTATACTGCCGTCATCTTGATCGTGATCCTTTGTGATCATTCAACATTCCAGCACGGGAGCAGATACGGACATGACAGTCTCAGAGCAACCGCTCATTCTCGTCACTAATGATGATGGCATTGAATCGCCCGGACTTGCCGCAGCAGTTGCCGCGCTGACGTCCCTGGGGGAGGTGCTGATCATTGCCCCCCTGCATCAGCAGACCAGCAGCTCCCGAAGTCGACCTGCAAGAGGCGGCACGGACAGTCGGATTTTCCGAAGAACGATTGGCTATCAAGGACAAAGCTGGGAGGGATATGCCGTCGATACAACTCCTGCAGTCGCCGTCGATCATGGGATCCTGGAGCTGTCTAACCGTCCAGTATCACTGGCCGTCTCTGGGATAAACTACGGCGCGAATGTCGGTACGTGTGTCACCGTCTCGGGCACGGTCGGTGCCGCACTCCAAGCCGCCGAGCACGGCGTCCCTGCGATCGCCATCTCCATTGAGCTGAAGGAGAAGGAGCCAGATTTATACATGCATAACAGCGCCATCGATTTCTCCGCGGCGGTTCACTTCTTGTGCTATTTTGCAGAGCGTACTCTGAAACATGATTTACCTGAGGATGTTGATGTGCTCAAAATCGAGATTCCGGCGGAGGCTGATGAGGGTTCGCATTGGGTCGTGACTCGACAGGATCGCTTCGCCTACTATCAGACAAATATTACCGAACGCGAAGATTTTTTTACAGACCCCACCGAATTGGAATTAATCACCCGCAAGGGTGAGTACGGTCAGGAGGGCACCGACGCCCATGCATTGGTCCAGGGCTGGGTTTCGGTGACGCCACTCAGTCTTGATCTGACTTCACGCGTCGACTTGAAGGAACTGCGGTGCATCATCTCAAATAATGATTAATAATGAGGAGGCCTACGGGAAGATGGTGGGCCCGGTAGGAATCGAACCTACGACCAACCG
>SOIH01000083.1 GCA_004376895.1 Anaerolineales bacterium
CGGTTCGGAGGGGGGAGGGACCGGGAACTCAACCGGTCCTTCCTACCCCTATCAGAATACGGCGTCCTGACCGAGCTGCTCTCAGTGACTTGGCGGGCCGATTGTGTTTATCCCATTCACAATGACAAATTCGGGCGCACACATGGGAGCACCCGAATTTCAAATCACCTTCAGTAGGGGCATGGCATTGCCGTGCCCCTACTGGTCTTGAAAATGGACAGAGAACGGGTTGACACATGGGTCGGTCCCTACTTATGTCGGGATACACCTGTGTGTAGGCCGGTTTCCGAGCGGGATTGAAAGCGTCAACCTCTGGGAGTACCAGCCTCGGAAATGAGTTTCTTAAGTTGTTCCGGGTCGGTGGTTGGGAGTTTGCACGTGAAACCCTGGCAGAGAAAGGCAGTCGGGCTCTCGTCGAGAGGTTCACGGTTGGAAAGCAGCGCAGGGGCTCCCTCATCGTGCTGCAGTCCTCCTGCACGCACCATGCGGGGTAAGAATGGCTGGTCACTCACCTGCATGAGTGTCTGGAACTTTTCGTCGGCGTGGTCTCCAATCAGGGCAAGTTGAAGCTGTGGACCGAGGGCAAAATCTAGCGCGTTTAGCCAGGCTGCGAAGGAAGACGGTATACGCTCCGCAGTGGTCACCACATTTCGGAGCGCGGTATTGGCTTTCTCAGCATAATGTTCGTCACCATTCAACGCGGCAAGTTTCAAGAGCAGTGAAATAGCCAGGCTATTCCCACTCGGAATTGGCGTGTCCTGGATAGATTTCGGTCTGGAGATCAACTGCTCATGGTCGTCACGCGTATCGAAAAAACCGCCTAAAGGATCGCTGAAGTGAGCCAATATTTCTTCCGCGCACTTAACCGAAGCCCTGAACCAGCGATTGTTGAAATCTACCTGATAGAGCGTGAGCATCCCCTCTCCAAGTGCAGCATGGTCCTCCAAATATGCAGAATGCTGCGCCTTTCCCTCCCGCCAGCTGCGCATGAGTTTCCCGTCCACATAAAGTCTCGTCAGGAGGAAATCGGCAAGTTGTTGAGCGGCGGAGAGATACTCAGCATGACCCGAAACGCGTGCCGCTTCGGCAAGCGCGACCAGGGTAAGACCGTTCCATGAGGTCAGGACCTTATCATCCGTCGCTGGCCTCACCCGGTCGCTCCGCGCCTCCATTAGTTCTTGGTTGATTTTCGAGAGCTGCTCGAGCAGCTCCTGCTCGGGTAGACCGGTACGCTCGGCGAGGGTTTCCAGCTTTTCAGGAAGATTGAGGATATTCACGCCCTCGAAATTCCCTTCTTCTGTCACGCCGAAGATATCCAATGCCATCTCCGCCAGTGCGGGATCTTGAATAGCGTTCCGGATTTCTGCAGGTGTCCAGATATAGAACTTGCCTTCTTCACCTTCCGAGTCCGCGTCGAGAGAGGCATAAAAACCCCCGCTGGAGTGACGCATTTCACGCATCAGGAAACCGAGTATCCCCTCAACGACATGCCAGAAAGATGGATTACTTGTCTCCTGCCAGGCGTGCAAATATACCTGGGCAAGCAGCGCATTATCATAGAGCATCTTTTCGAAGTGTGGTGTGAGCCAGACCGCATCAACAGAATAGCGATGGAACCCTCCTCCTGCTTGATCGTAGATTCCACCACGTGCCATACGTTCCAATGTGAGTGTTGCCATCTCGAGGGCTAGTTTATCCTGGTAACGGTTGTGCCGTCTCAGAAGATTTTCAATTGCGCTTGACTGCGGGAATTTGGGAGCTCCGCCCCAACCACCGTGCTCCCAATCGAATGAGCGAAACAAGTTCTCTGCTGCGCGATCAAGAATCTGTAAGTTCAATTCGTCAGCACGTTCAGGGAGATCTGGCTTGATGGAGATGCGGTCCGTCAGGTTCTCACCGAGTGATACGAGCCGCTCGCGGTTGCTTTGCCACTCCGTATGAATGTGTTCCAGTACCTCGCGGAAGGAGGGGATATTAAAACGACGTTCCGGTGGGAAGTATGTGCCTCCATAGAAAGGCTTGCCCTCGGGAGTAAGGAATACAGACATGGGCCATCCGCCCTGACCGGTCATGGCTACAACTGCATCCATATAAATCGTATCCACATCGGGGCGCTCTTCCCGGTCGACTTTAACGTTGATGAAGTACTCGTTCATTAATGCGGCAGTATTATCATCCTCGAAGGATTCATGCGCCATGACATGACACCAGTGACAGGCCGCATATCCGATGCTGAGGAAGATTGGCTTATCCTGTTCTTGAGCCGCCTGAAATGCTTCAGATCCCCAGGTATACCAGTCCACTGGATTCTCGGCATGTTGAAGGAGATAGGGGGAAGTCTCATCTGTGAGTCGATTGGGCATATTGTGGCCTTTCTCTTGTGGGTCAAATACAGGACAGGAGTTTGGATTTATGGTTCATCATCAAGCAAACCCTCATCGTTTCTGCTTGCAAGACAGCTGAATTATAAAGTACTTGAGGAATAATTTTGCTGCTCTGATCTCGAGGTGTTTTCTCGACAGAAGCGAATATCGGGGTTTCCCAGCTTACTTACTTCTCGGCAGTCTGTATATTTGAACCGCCTCTGCGCTGGACATTGATGAAGTGGTAGAATGGCGCGCATGAGAACACGAGAACTGCCTCTTATTGTGCGCTGGATACCATCAATCCTGATGATGGGGGCGATCTTCTTCTTCTCCTCGCTCCCGGCTAGTCGGGTTCCATCTTTTGGTGAATGGGATTTATTGATCAAAAAGGCTGGGCATGCAAGCGGGTACGCGCTGCTCGGATTGGCCTACTATTTTGCACTCCCGCCACGCCTTTCATCCGGGTTTCGTTGGGTTCTGGCGCTGTTTATGGCGATCTTATTCGCTTTAAGTGATGAGTTCCACCAATCCTTTGTCCAGGATCGCAACTCGAGCATCATTGATGTGGGCATCGATGCCATCGGCGCGGCGATTGCCCTCACGTTTGCTGCCTTCTACTCATCAAACTCGAACTCGAGTTCCTCGATTTGATCCACCTGCCAACCGCTGCCTCGGACTAGCTCGATATCGCCAAACATTTCCTCTTGACGCACTTCGACTTGGTCCTGCTTAATTAACTCCAGGATCGCAAGTAGAGATACCACGATCTCTAAACGCGAGCGCGCAGTTTGTATCAATTTACGGAAAGAAAGCTGGCTTACATCTTTGAGAGAATGGATGATGTTTAAAATCTTATCTCTCACGCTCACACGCAGTGTTGAGATATTTTCTTCGAGCGTTGGTATCTTGTGGACGTTCTTCAGTACTTCGAGCATTGCCTGATACAAATCATCAAGTTGGAATTCCTGCATGTCGATCTTCGGATCGATGACTGGGGGAGGGGCGAGCCGAATGTAGGAGCGCAGTCCCGATTCTTCACGTTCGGAGAGAAGGATCGCAACCTGCTTGTATTTCTTATATGCCACAAGCTGCCGCGCCAGCGCATCCCCGGGGTCTTCCTCACCAGGTTCACGTAAAGGTGGTCTCGGGAGCAATACTTCGGATTTGATTTGGATCAAGCGCGCGGCCATGACCAAGAAGGATGCAAGGTCTTCTAATTGACGATCCTGAATTTGCCTGATATAGACCAGATATTGGTCGGTGACTTCCGCGAGCGAGACTTTCGTGATGTCCAACTCTGCATGTTCGATCAGGTTGAGGAGCAGATCAAGCGGACCTTCGTAAACGGGGAGTTGGATTGTGTAGATGGGAGGTGAGAGCATCGATCAGAGTAGGGTGATGATTAAGCTTGTGATGGCGACGATGGTTAAGAAAATCCCTAAACCGATTCTGACGTAGCGGAAAAGTTGACGATCGGTTTCTTCCTGAATTAATGCGGCTTCACGCTCGGCTGTCTTGCACTTACGATCGATTTCGAGGAAATCCTCCATGCGAGCTTCCGACGCGTGCGCCTCGGCTGCTTTCAGTGTATTAGCTTGAGCGCGAGCTTGATCCAGGCGCCATGAGCGGGTTGACTTACTGTGTCGGGATACGACTCTACTGAAGATGGTGAGCGGTTCCTGGCAGGTTTCACATTTAGCGGCATCGAGCGGATTATGCTTTCCGCAAGCAGAGCACACGAGTTCACCGTCTATAATGCTGGCGCGGCAATGCTGGCATTTATAGGAGGATGGTCCGCTTTCGACCAGCTTTTCTTCTGAACAAATGGGGCATTCGTAGGTTGGCATATGCTCTTGAGCTTTCGACGGATGGTTATTATTCGAATTATAACACCCATCGAATCGAGGTATCTGCATTTCTTTCGTCAGAATGTAACTTTTTTTGTGGTTTTGAATCTAACCTATATTGGGGAATTGATGGTTATAATTCCCGGTGAGAAAACTCATGAGGAGTACGAAATGATTGAAGAACCGATAAATGTTGCCGATGATACTTTTGAGAAGACTGTTCTGCAGTCCGAGCTCCCTGTAATTGTAGACTTTTGGGCGCCATGGTGTGGTCCGTGCAAGATGGTAGGACCAATCCTGGAGACGATTGCGAAGGACTATGCTGGCAAGCTCATCGTAGCGAAAGTAAACACCGATGAAAACCCGAAGTGGGCGATGGAATATGGCGTGCAGGGGATTCCGACTATGCTACTTGTTGCTAACGGAAACGTCGTGCACCAGCAAGTTGGCGCAGTCCCCGAACCCTTCATGAAGGAAATGGTTGACACTTTCTTGGAGACAACTGGAGCTGAGTGATTTAAACGACTAACCATTGTCATCGTAATGCATCTCAGCATTCTATAATATCGAGAAACGACCTGAAGACTGATTAGCTTCTTCAGGTCGCTTTTTCCTGTAATAAAAACAGCGTCTAGATGTGATCGCTAGAAGACGTTCCCCATATCAACCCCTCAATTTTACGCCTAAGGCGTCGTACGAATGACCTGATGCGTGCCAGGAGCACGAGGATGGCACGTCGTCGGCGCGCGGCACGAGAGATCTTACGTTCAGGGATGACCCACTCGAGCGTTAGAGCCCCCCAAGTGAGACCGGCACCGAATCCAACCAGAACCAGGTGATCCCCGTCTTGAATCCTTCCGCTTTGCAAGGCTTCGCAAGCGGCAATCGGGATGGATGCAGTTGAAGTATTACCATAACGGCTCAAGTTGATGACGAACTTCTCAATAGGCATTCTCAATCCGCGGGCTGCGGCTTCAATGATGCGCATGTTTGCTTGATGAGGGATCACCCAGGTTACATCATCTAGTTCCCATTCGGCGAGCGATACCACTTCGCGCGTGGCTGACGCCATCACGCGCGTGGCGAAACGAAATACCTCGCGGCCATTCATTTGGATTGTATGCTGTTTCTTATCGACGGTTTCATGAGAGGCGGGAAGTTTACTTCCCCCGGCGGGCAGTGAGAGCAGGCTTTCACCTGATCCATCAGAACGCATAACGCAGGTGAGAACACCCCCGGGTTGATCGCTGGCCTGCAGGACGAAGGCGCCCGCGCCGTCACCAAATAGGACGCAAGTATCCCTGTCCTCCCAATTTGTGAAACGGGAGAGCGTTTCGGCTCCAATGACAAGAGCATTCTCAATCGAACCGGTCCGAATTGCCTGCGCAGCCATATTTACGGCATAGATGAACCCTGTGCATGCCGCGGAGAGGTCGAATGCGCCGGCGCGAGTTGCTCCGATTTGGTCCTGAACAATGCATGCAGTCGAAGGGAAGATGTACTCAGGTGTGGATGTGGCGACAATGATAAGATCAATGTCTTTGGCGTTGATGTCAGTTGACTCTAGCGCTCGGAGTGATGCATCTACTGCAAGCGTCGCTGTGGTCTCCCTTGTCTCAGCGATGCGGCGTTCGCTGATTCCCGTCCGGGAGAGGATCCATTCATCATTTGTATCAACCATCTTGGCAAGATCGTCGTTGGTTAGAACTCGATCTGGCGCCGCCATTCCCCAGCCGGTGACGTGTGCATACCAGGTCATAAGATGCTAAAACCTTTCTATACCTTCCCAAAAATTAGACAAGCGTTGTGCCCACCAAACCCGAATGAGTTCGTCATTACATATGTTAATTCCTGCTGGCGTGCATCATTAGGTACGTAGTCCAGATCGCATTCTGGATCGGGGGTATGGTGGTTGATGGTGGGTGGGATTACATTATGCTGTAAAGCCTGTATGCAGAAAATGGATTCCAATGCTCCCGCCGCGCCGAGCAAATGGCCAGTCATTGACTTCGTAGATGAGACTGCAAGATGATACGCGTGTTCACCGAACGTCGCTTTTATCGCCTGAGTCTCGCCGACATCGTTGAGTTTGGTACTTGTCCCATGGGCGTTGATGTAATCGATCTGTTCAGGTGCTAAGCCTGCATTTGCGAGTGTGTTCTGCATACAAATCCCTGCACCTATGCCGTTCTCGGCAGGGGCGGTCATGTGGAATGCGTCGCTCGTGGCGCCGTATCCAATTACCTCTGCCAGGATTTTTGCACCACGCGCATGGGCTATTTCGTAAGACTCGAGAACCAGGCAGGCGGCACCCTCACCCATGATGAATCCATCCCGTTCAAGATCAAATGGTCGACATGCCTCCGTTGGGGCATCGTTACGGGTAGAGATTGCATTCATCGAGTTGAAACCGGCGAGCGCGACGGGAACGATCGCCGCCTCAGCCCCGCCGGCGAGGATAGCATCGGCTGCGCCTCTTCGGATCATCTCTGTTGCTTCTCCAATTGCATTCGCGCTGGAGGCGCATGCGGTCACGATTGTCATGTTCGGACCTCGCAAACCGTGGGCAATGGCGATATACCCGGGTGCGGAGTCGGGGAGCATCATGGGGATCATGTGAGGGCTCACCCATTTGGGGCCACGATCGAGGTACTTCCAACTTTCATTGATGAGTGTGCTGACCCCGCCAATGCCGCTCCCAATGATCACACCGATCCGGTCGCGGTTTCCATCATCTATCGACAACTCGGAATCATGTATCGCTTGCGCGGCTGCCTCTAATGCGAATTGCGTAAAGCGATCCGTCCGACGGGCCAGGCGTTTGCCGATTGATTGGACCGGGTCAAATCCTTTAACCTCAGCTGCGATCCGGGTACGGAAATCTGTAGTATCGAAATGGGTGATGAGCCCAACACCCGATTCACCGGCTAACACTGCTTCCCAGGTACTCTGGATATCATTACCGAGTGGACTGATACATCCCAATCCTGTGATTACCACGCGTCTGTATGACACGTTACCCTCCTATCGGTGTATGATTTACTAACCCTTCGTGTAAATAACACTATTTGCAGGGATTGGGTACGCTCAAAATAAGTGACCCTATGCTAGAATTTGCTCTGACTACACATTAATTCCAAAATTTGCTAGATACGTTTTTTCGTTTTATTGAGATCTCACAAGAGTGAGTATCGAGGAATCCCATGCTCTTAGTGACTGGAGGAACAACTTTTATCGGCCGAGCGGTCCTGAGAAACCTATCGGCGTATGGCTATTCGATCCGTACCCTCCTCGAGCCATCCATAGAATCTCCTATGCTTCCTCCGGGCGTAAGCGTGGATGTCGCCCTCTCATCACTCGACGATGAACGGGGAGTCCGAGCAGCGATGGTGGATGTCTCCGCCGTGATCCACCTCGCCGGGACAGGATTGGATCGCGCGTATGATGACCCTGAGATCGTCGACGCCGAAGGGACGAGGGTGCTTGTTGAAGCAGCAGAAGAAGCCGGAGTTGAACGCTTTATCTATCAGAGTACTTTAGGAGCAGATCCTGCCTCGGCGTATCCTCAAATTCGGGCAAAGGCGATTGCAGAAAACCACATTCGTAATTCGAGTTTGTCCTACACGATCTTGCGGTCGGCGGTTCTTTTTGGCACCGATGACTGCTTTACAACCTCATTGGCGATGCTCATGGCTGGGTCGGTATTGTTCTTCCCCATTCCTGGCGACGGATCTACAGTCCTGCAGCCTTTATGGGTTGAAGACCTCGCCACTTGCGTTGGCTGGAGTTTGGATGAGGAGGAGACAAAGGGTGGTACGTTCGAACTCGGCGGCCCTGAGTACTTCACTCTTCGACAGGTCGTTACAATGGTGATGCGTGCGGCAAGCATCATGCGCATCATTATTCCAACACGCCCGCCGTATTTACGTGGAGGCGCCTGGTTGATGGAGAGGACTCTGCATTATTCTCCGATCTCGACACATTTGCTGGATTATCTTGCAGTGAACAGGACGACCGATTTGGATACCTTACCGCGATTATTTGGGCTTGCACCGACACGAATGGAGGATCGTCTAGATCACCTCCGTAAGAAGAATTGGGGCTGGGAGCTGTTGAGACGGCAATTTTCGGAGAGGTGAAGTGGAGAGATGAAAGACGGGATTGAGATACGCTCGTTATCCTTATACGAAGAAATGGTGCAAGCGGAAGATTTGCAGCGAAACGTATGGTCGGGGAGTGAGACCGACATTGTCCCTGCCCATCTTTCAATGGCAATCAGCCATAACGGTGGTGTCGTGCTGGGGGCTTTTGATCAAGACAAATTGGTTGGCTATCTGTTGGGATTTTTGGGCACTGATTCGGAGAGTCCGGATCGCATTGCAATGACGCGCTTGAAGCATTGGTCGCACCAGGTAGGGGTTCACCCTGCGTACCGAGGTCGTGGTATCGGTTTCGAGTTAAAGCAAGCTCAACGGGAAGATGTTCTCCAGCAGGGAATTCGCCTGATTACGTGGACATACGATCCGTTGCTCTCTCTGAACGCGCATCTGAATATTCGACGGCTTGGTGCGGTATGTAATACATACCTCCGGCGTGCCTACGGAGAGATGCGCGACGCATTGAACACAGGGGTAGAATCTGATCGATTTCAGGTGGATTGGTGGATAACATCTCCCCGCGTTTCCTCTCGTTTTGAAAAGGCGCGAAAGGCGCTCAACATGGAACACTATCTCGATGCTGGCGCGGAGAAAGTGAACCCCTCCACCCTGGATGATGAAGGTCACCTGTACCCTGGTGAGGCAATCTATGCTCCCGAAGGGATAGTCGCATTGGTTGAGATCCCGCCTGATTTTCACGCACTGAAGCAATTCGATCTAGGTGTCGCAAAGAGCTGGCGGGAGCACTCACGGGAGGTCTTCACATCCCTGTTCGCCGCGGGTTATCTTGTTACCGATTTCCTGTTCCTCAAGGGCGAGGAGCAGCCCCGATCATACTATGTACTCACGCATGGAGAAGGGAAGTTAGGTTAATGCGAATCGAACGCATCGAGTTGCATCATATCAGCATGAGATTGAAGAACTCCTTCATCACATCCTTTGGGGAAGAACTCGACCGAGAATGTCTGCTCGTGAGGGTTTACTCGGAAGGTCTGGACGGGTGGGGTGAATGTGTCGCCAGCAGGGAGCCCGGGTTTTCTTATGAGACGGTGGAAACCGCCTGGCATGTCCTGCGGGATTTCTTCATCCCGGCCATCCTCAACAGACCGGTGTCACACCCGCGTGAGCTAAAGCAGCATTTACAGGCTTATAAAGGGCATCCGCTTGCTCGTGCCGGGCTTGAATTGGCATTGTGGGACTTACGGGGCAAGCTTGATGGGAAATGCCTTAGAGCGCTCCTTGGAGGAGAGAAACATAGCGTGGCGGTAGGCGTATCGGTCGGAATCCAGGAGAACCCGGAGGCGATGATCGAGAAGGTGGGAGAGTATCTGCATAACGGGTATGGCAGGATCAAGATCAAGATTAAACCCGGTGCAGACTTGGATGTTGTAAGAGCTGTCCGGGATAGTTACCCTGACATCAATCTCCAAGTTGACGCGAACGCGGCGTATGCGTTAAGTGATGCGCCACTTTTCAAGGATCTTGACTCGTTGGGTCTGTCCATGATCGAACAACCTTTTGCAGAGGACGATCTGATCGATCATGCTGAGCTGCAGGCGCAAATCAATACCCCTATATGCCTGGACGAGTCGATCCGCAATCATCGCCATGCGGGGCAGGCAATCGCCATCAAAGCATGCGAGGTGATCAACATTAAATCCGGCCGTGTTGGTGGGCTGACGGAGGCGATCGCAATTCATGATCGCTGCGTTGGGGAAAGGGTTCCTGTTTGGTGTGGAGGCATGTTGGAGACGGGAATTGGCCGTGCAGCGAATCTTGCGCTTGCCTCACTTCCTGGATTTACGCTTCCCGGCGACATCTCGGCATCTGACCGTTATTACGACCCTGATATCGCTGAACCGCGCTTTACGCTCAATTCTGACAGCACGATTGATGTGCCGGATAAGCCCGGGTTGGGTGTGGATGTGATCCAAGAGGAGCTGGAGCGGGTGACCTTGAAAGTTGAGGTGTTGACGTAGAGGATGAGCGTGGAGAATCCAAGGATGGGATAGAGCGCAGCACTTGGGCAGTTGTTTCAGGAAAGCCCCATTAATATTATAAAGTTGCTGGGAACAGGTTCGTGATCCAATCGATCGAAGCTGCGCCGGCGAATGCGAAAACCAGCATCTTAAGCGTCTTCCCGAGCCAGGCCCAGAGAAGAAAAGAACCGATCGGCATTCTAAGCGCCCCGGCTGCAATACCGGCGAGATCGAAGAAGGGATTCGGGATGAAAGCCAGAATCAGGATAAGCAAGGCGCCATGCTTAGCTGTCCACAACTCAAGCTTTTTATAGATCTGACTATCATCGACGGTCCCCTGTCCACTGAAGCCGACAAGGTACCCCGTAATTTCACCGATTGCAGCGCCTGTGCCGGCTGCAAGAGCAACCCCTAATGGGTTGAACACAGCACCAAATGCAAAAGAAAATGCAATGGCTGGTGCAGGAATGATGATCGTGGCGTTCGCGAGCAGCGACAGTAAGAAGATGCTTGGATATCCATAAACTGCAAGCTGTTCAATCTTATCTTGTAAGGAGAAGATGAAGACTGTGATCGTAATTGCGACGACAAAGGCTAAGATGCGAACGGCGTGAAGTTTCCACCCCGAAAGCCATCCAGATTGCTTCACTTCTCATCTATAAGAATAGTCTTGATGGCAACAGCAGGTGCCTGGGATTGGGCTGGATCCCGCACAGGGATCGCCATTAGGACATCCAAGCCTCCCGTCACGCGACCGAAGACTGAGTGTTTGCCATCCAGCCAAGGCGTCGCAACATGGGTGATGAAGAATTGAGAGCCGTTCGTGTTTGGTCCGGCGTTAGCCATGGAGAGCACGCCGGGTCCGTCATGACTCAACTCAGGATGGAATTCGTCTTCGAAGGAATATCCTGGTCCGCCGCGTCCAGTCCCCGTCGGGTCGCCGCCTTGAACCATGAAGTTCTCAATAACTCTGTGGAAAAGAACACCGTCGTAGAAGCCTTCTCGGGCGAGGAACACGAAGTTATTAACCGTGTTCGGCGTCTTATCGGCGAATAGTTGAAGGACAATATCGCCGTCACCGGTTTGTATTGTCGCTGTATAGGATTTTTGCGGATCGATGTCCATCGATGGCGGGGTTGTGTAAGTCTTTTCGGTCACGGGTTCTCCTTTGTAGGCAGGTTTAGTTGGAGGTTAAGAGAGCTTCGATTCTGGCGACGACCATGTCCATCGCTACTGTGTTCAATCCGCCCTCGGGGATGATAACATCGGCATGGCGTTTCGATGGTTCTACGAACTCGAGATGCATGGGACGGACTGTTGTCTGATATTGAAGAATGACAGATTCAACCGACCGGCCGCGTTCCTCAATGTCTCGCTTAAGCCGTCTGATGAAGCGGATGTCGGGCGGCGTGTCGACGAAGATCTTTACATTGAATAGGTTGCGCAGCTTCGATTCGGCAAAGACCAGAATCCCTTCCACAAGGATCACCGCTTGGGGATCGACATGCGTGGTCTCCTCCGTACGCGAGTGAGTTGTAAAATCGTAGATCGGTATCTCGACCGACTCACGGCGTTGCAGGGCTTGAACATGTTCAACCAGTAGATCCGATTCCAGCGAATCGGGGTGGTCGAAGTTGATCACATCGCGCTGCGCTCGTGAGAGCTCGTCTAAATTTTTATAGTAGGCATCATGCGGGATAAAGGCGATATGTTCCGTTCCGACGCGATTGAGGATGACGTTAGCGACCGTTGTCTTGCCAGATCCAGTTCCACCGGCGATGCCGATCACAATCGGATTGTATTTTGGCTTCATAGAACCATTATACGTGAAGCGTCATCTGAATGAAACTCACTTAATATAGGATCGTCGAAAAACCCACAATGTTCGTCCGTTCATTCGGGGTGCCCAGTTATGGTCCTATCCTTATGCGGGTTTGCTCCTTAGGACTTGAACAAATGTTAAGGTGATTTTCCTGGGATAGGATAGGAATCAAAAGAGCCAGCGAAGGGATTCGAACCCTTGACCTGTCGCTTACGAAGCGACCGCTCTGCCGACTGAGCTACGCTGGCTTGCTGTGGTTAGGAATTTTAAATATTCAGGAATAACCCGGGTGCCAATGCGGCGAGATTATACCAGCCGCAGCGAAGGCTTGGCAAGACGGTCAGCTTGTTAGATAATGATTCTATGCGCGTGGCGATGCTTTCATATCACACATGTCCTCATGCAACCCTGGGAGGGAAGGACACCGGAGGCATGAATGTGTATGTCCGGGACCTGACCCGTGAATTGGGTCGTAAAGGGGTCGGCGTGGATGTTTTTACTCGTTCTCAGGATGAGCATGTTCCACATGTTCTCCATGATTTGGGTTATGGCAACCGCATCGTCCACATCCGTGCAGGTCCGGAAGTTCCCATGGTGAAAACGGAACTGATCGAGTATCTCCCCAAATTTTTGGAAGGGATCATTCAATTTTCGCAGGCGAAAGGTCTGACTTATGACCTCATCCATTCGCATTATTGGCTCTCTGGACTTGCGGCGCTTGATATGCGTGACCTCTGGTCAGTCCCCGTTATCCAGATGTTTCACACGCTTGCGGTCATGAAAAATCGAGTAGCCCGCAGTGAGCACGAGGCGGAATCAACGATCCGTGTTGACGCAGAAAAACGCCTACTGCGTGAAGTCGACCGTGTCGTCGCAGCCACACAAGCGGAGGTTGCCCAAATCCAATGGCTCTACCAAATTGGGACCGAGAACGTGGTAGTTATCCCACCCGGTGTGGATACAAGTCATTTCTACCCCATTGCGAACGATGAAGCCAAAGAGTTCGCAGGGATTTCTCAGGAGAAGCGGATCATCCTCTACGTTGGTCGGATTGAAACTCTGAAAGGCATCGATACTTTGCTGCGCGCGATTGCGCAGCTCATTGAGGATGGTGTTTTCCGGAATACCCCCTTCGGTCTTTTGGTAATCGGTGGGGACGCAAATTTAAGTGTGGAGGATACCAACGCGGAGATGCTCAGGTTAAAAGAAATATCTGAATCCCTGGGCTTGGGTGAAGTCGTTTCTTTCTTAGGCAAGTGCGACCAGGATATCTTGCACTATTATTACTCCGCTGCGGATATCGTCGTCGTTCCATCTCATTATGAGTCATTCGGGCTGGTAGCGTTAGAAGCTATGGCTTGCGGAACACCTGTTGTCGCCTCGGAAACGGGAGGTCTGGTCTTCCTCATTCGAGACGGCGAGACAGGTTTCCATGTCCCCGCCGGGGATGTTGATTCGCTCGTTGACAGACTGACTCGTCTATTACAAGATGATGTTCTGCTCGCACGACTGGGAAGCCAGGCAGCGGCCTACGCAAAGGGATACGATTGGGCTCAGATCACGGACCAAATTCTTGATCTTTACGGGACGCTTCTGCCTAAAACCGCATAGTATCCTACACGCAGCACGCAAGGCAATGTGCGTTTCTTTAGGGATGCCGAATCTGATTGAGCCTTCAGAAAGGCTCACCGAATAATGAATCGCGGTTTACAATAGTAAGCTGCATATAATATATCGAACAACACTTCGCAATTGAAAACAGGAATGGGAATTTGCATGGAAGAGCGGGTGATAAAGAATTATCTCATCGACATGGACGGGGTGCTCGTAAGCGGAAGGAATTTGATTCCAGGTGCGAGCGATTTCATTCATGCTCTGCGCGAGAGAGAGCTTGGGTACCTTGTTCTAACAAATAACTCTGTCTATACACCACGGGACCTCTCTCATCGCCTTCAGATGCTGGGGCTGGATATCAACAGTGAGCGGATCTTCACATCGGCTATGGCAACTGCCTGGTTTCTCGATTCCCAGCACCCGCGGGGCAAGGCATTTGTGATCGGGGAGAGTGGTCTTACAGACGCAATCTATTCAATTGGATATGTAACTACAGACATCGCACCAGATTATGTCATCCTCGGTGAGACGTTGAGCTACAATATGGTTTCGATCACACGAGCTGTCCAATTGGTAGCAGAGGGCGCCCGGTTCATCGCTACAAATCCCGATCCAGCCGGACCTTCTGAGGGTGGGATAGTGCCGGCGACAGGAGCGTTAGCAGCACTAATCGAGAAAGCGACCGGCGTAAGCCCCATGTTCATCGGAAAGCCTAACCCCTTTATGATGCGGGCGGCTTTGAATTTCCTTGGTGCACATACTGAAAATACTGCGATGATCGGGGATCGGATGGAAACGGATATCATAGCTGGTGTTGAAAGCGGTCTGGAAACGATCCTGGTGCTTACCGGTATCGCTTCCCGGGACGACCTGCATCGATACCCTTACCAGCCATCGCGTGTTGTACAATCCTTAAGTGAAATTGAGATATGAGGCTCTGTTGGTGAGGGACGCGCGTATTATCAAGTTGTGGAGGTATTGAAGATGTTGCCGTATATCGTCATCATACTGGCGGTGATTTACTTCGTCGTGAAAGGTACAGGGTTTCTGGACGAAATTGCCAAATCTCGTCGTACGCAGGGTGATCCTGAAGAGAAGCCGGGGTGGCGCCTGTTAGAACGAATGCGCAATGACTCTGATATGAACCGCCGTCTGGAAGTCTTCAAGGATTTTCTTGGCGACAATAACGAAGATGAAGATGAGTGAATGACCCACTTATTCCTGTCTGCGAATATACTTGATCAGTTTCCTCTGTAATCTCAGTTGAAAGCGTAACGGTGTAGTGTCTTGCCAGATACAATTGGTGGTCTGGCGGCGCTGGGAACATCCATCCTCTGGGCTGCCACATCCACATTTTTCACGTTCGCCAGTCGGGAGTTGGGCTCGGTAGCAGTAAACCGAGCCCGGTTATTGCTGGCGACGCTCTTCCTCGCCATCACTCATCTGGCCATAAACGGAGTGCTGCTTCCAGTAAATGTAAAACCGGAAGCGTGGTTTTGGTTTGTGCTATCGGGGGTCATTGGGTTGGTCCTTGGTGACGCTTTCCTTTTCCAGGCGTTTGTGTGGATTGGTCCCCGGCTCTCGATGCTCCTCATGAGTCTAGCCCCCGTCATCAGTATGATCTTCTCGTGGATATTCCTTGCCGAACAGCTAACATTATTACAGGTCCTGGGGATAGGGATAACAGTTTTGGGGGTCTCAACGGTTATCCTTGATCGGGGGAAACCTAGCGAGACGGAGGGGCAGAATCGACATTATCTCAAAGGGCTGCTTTTCGGACTCGGTGGGGCGGTAGGGCAAGCGTTAGGGCTGGTCACCTCAAAAGTCGGGCTTAATGCAGGGTTATCGCCACTGTCCGGCAACTTGATCAGGATGTTCAGCGCGGCTGTGATCATGTGGTTCTTTGCTCTCGTAATGAATCAAGCCAAAGTGACCTTGGACAGTGTATGGCATTCGAGACGAGCGCGCAGCTTCCTTTTCATGGGCGCCCTAGCTGGACCATTTCTTGGTGTCTGGCTTTCACTGGTTGCCATTCAACACACATCCGTAGGCATTGCTAGCACACTGATGAGCCTGCCACCAATTTTTCTACTCCCTGTAGGGATGATCATATTTAAGGAGCGCATTGGATGGCGAGCGGTAGTTGGAACGGTATTAGCGATCAGCGGTGTGGCGATGTTGTTCTTGGTTTAAACAATAGGTGTGAAATTAGAGGGGGTGCGAGCTATTCTGTGGCAGTTGATTCGAGACCAGGTTCGCAAGCGCTCAATGTGCCGTTAGCGTCGATGAAGGGGCGAACATTACGCATGATCTCGATTTCACCTTCTACCATGACGCAAGTGCCGGGTTTGAATTCGGGGTATGTTTGGGTGTAATCGATGATCTCGAAAGTGCCCATTTCCTCACTAAAGATCGCAACGTAGGGGATTGCGCCCGATTGGAACCACCGTTTGATTACGCCATATACGCATAGGGTTCCACCTTCGGAATCAAGCGTAATCTCATCCCACCTCATGCAACCCATCTCCTCAGGTTCGGGAGTATTCGTAGGTTCTGGGGAGGGACTCCCCTCTGGCAGCTGAGTAGCTAGAGCACCGGCAGTTGTTGGCTCAATGGACGGGGCACTGGTTGAGATTGGAGTTCCCTCACGTGGAGCGAAAAGCGAAGATAAATCAAGGCGTCTGAATGCGACGATCACAATTGCCGCGACAGCAATGATACCAGCAAGCATGAGAGCCCAGCGGATGATATTAGCCCTCGGAAAAGATCGTTGCTCTCGGTCATCTTCTTGGGTTTCTTTATCAGGACTGGGGAGAAGATCTGCTAGTGGATCGAAATCCCTGTCTGAGTCGAGGCGGCGATCATGGAGAATTGCTAATCCCTCCTCGCTCTCCGCAGGCACGCGTGGAATTTTTACACCCTTCTGAGGGGATTTCGTAAAAGCTGCCTCGCCAACATCTTCATCCTCAGGAAAAGCCCCTTCTGCGCTTTCTGGTTCTTTCTCCATGCTCGGCTTCAAACGCGCCAGGAGACTTTCGGAGTGTTCGCTCCCTTCAATGGCAACGCTGAACGGTTGCTCTGTGGAAAGTTCCCTGCCGCATAGTGGGCAGCGGTCGATGCCGCGTTCGACCCATTCCGCGCAGAACGGGCACTTGTGTAAACTCGTTAGCCAGAGAGGGGGGTTTATGTCACGCCGGCAGAAGCGGCAGAAGACAGCCTCATCCTGAATTTCTTTGTTGCAGTGTGGGCAACTGCGCATGGATATTGTCCCAAAAAGTTTATACGGCAATTGTAATCCTTCAAACGAATAGTGCAATGTCTCCTAGGTGCTAGTGTCCCGTCCGTCTGAATTGTGAAATTAGGCAAGGGAGTAAATCTCGCATTCGTTCTCCATCTCAATTTGAGGGAAAAGGGATTTGATGGCCGACGCATACTTAGATCGTATGCGCAACAGGTCTTAAAGGTTTTTACGACTTGAAGGAAATGGACTATTCACAATAGGGTTGGTAGGGTCAATTTTGCTGCCATCAATGATGGGGATACAATTCCTTTTAGCGGGAATGACCCTTGTCAATGGGGCGCGATCTCCGATCACCGAATCTGTGCTACAGGACACTGTTGTGAGTACACGGTTTCTTGTATGATGTCTGTGTGTTCAGAAAAAGAGTATATGCGCAAAGTTGATGAGAACAGATAACATGAAGGCATGGGGAACTACGGGGTTAAGATGTTTATGAAACGCTCGACGAGGGATTTTTTCAAGGCATGGCAAGGAGTCAAGGGAGCGACGTTGTTCGACCGGCTGCATGGTTATGTGTATGCGCGGTGGCCCTACCTTTACATTGGCATCGGACTCGAGGAGCATCCTATCGGCCGAGCGTTCAATTCCATGAGTTCTATTCTGTCTAAACTGAGTCCAGCAAGGGATAAACCGGTTTCTTGGCAGTGGAGCTTCGCAGATACGTATCATGGGAAGGTGGTCACGACCGACTCCGCTCGCCAGCTCGTCCAGGTCCAGGAAGATATCAATTTACCGGATCTCGAGCATGTGATCCCATACCCGAAGGCGCGCGATATTATCATGACCGACCCCGATCATATCGTCATCCTGGAATGTCCTTGTCGATCTGTCCGCCCGGAGCCATGTTTACCGTTAGATGTTTGCATGATCGTAGGCGAGCCTTTCGCATCATTTATCCTCGACCATCACCCGGATCGCTCACGCTGGATTACGTGTGAGGAAGCGGAAGGCATACTCGAAGCAGAGCACGCGCGCGGACATGTTCATCACGCATTTTTCAAGGATGCGATGCTGGGACGGTTCTACGCGATTTGCAATTGCTGCTCATGTTGTTGTGGCGCGATGCAATCGATGCGGAATGGGACCCCCATGCTGGCCTCCTCAGGCTACGTCAGCGAGGTGGAGATCGACCTTTGTGTCGCTTGCGGATTATGCACCGAGCACTGTCCTTTCGGTGCGATGAGTATGTGCGATGAGCTAGTTGAAATTGACCGGGGTTTATGTATGGGCTGTGGAGTGTGTGTGAGTGAGTGTCCGGAAGGAGCACTGAGTCTTCAAGAGGATCCCGAAAAGGGAGTTCCTTTGGTGCTCAGTGAACTCCTGAAAGTTGGCGCGGAAGCATGATCCCAGGTAAGTGGAAGAATGTCGAGAAAGGGTTTCCTGCAGCAGGTCACTTAAGGGACGAGCGAGGCTATAATATGCCCTCCAGCGCATTGTCGAGAAACATTATTTGATAATGTTGAAATTGATAGACAAGACAGGAGAACTTCATGGCTGTAAGCCATCTGGCGAAGACGATTAATGAATCACCGACTTTGCGGTTGAATGAGCAAGCAAGAATCCTGCGAGACAAAGGCGAACCTGTTATTCACCTTGGGATTGGGGAGCCGAAGAACAAGACACCGATCAGCGCTTTACTCAGCGCCGCAGCTCGTCTGAATGCCGGAGATATTAAATATACACCGACGGATGGGATGCCTTCCTTGAAGAAGGCGATCATCCACTACACCGAGAAAAATTACAACAGGCTCGTTGCCTTGGAAAACATAATCGTCTCAACGGGAGCCAAGCAGTCTATCTACAACATCCTTTTCACAATCGTCAACCCACAGGAAGAGGTTATTCTCCTGGCACCGCACTGGGTAAGTTACCCCGAGATGGTTAAAATGGTCTCAGGGGTGCCAGTCGTGGTTGTCCCCGAGGATGGATCCTTCCACCCAAGCATGAAGGATATCGTCCAGGCGGTCAGTTCCCGGACGCGGGCGATCATCCTGAACAGCCCAAATAATCCTTCGGGAGTCCTCTACGCGGAAGATTTCATCGCCGAGATTGTAGAGTACTGTGAGAGGAAGGGGATCTATCTTATCTGTGATGATATTTACCAAAAACTTATTTTCGATGGCAAGATAGCTGTTCCGGCTTATAACTACACCACAGAGGATATCGAATCCAGCCATCTGATTGTCGTCAATGGAGTATCCAAGATGTATGGCATGACGGGTTTTCGCATTGGCTGGGTTGTTGGACCGCGAGAGCTCGTCAAGGTGATGACGAACCTACAAGCGCAGATGACTTCAAATCCGCCGGTTGTCTCTCAAGCCGCTGCAGAAGGAGCTCTTTTGGGTGATCAAAGCGTAGTGGAGAGCCTCCGCTTGACGATACAAAATAACCGCGATGTGATGTTGAACGAGCTGATCGGTTTCAACGGGGTTCAAGTCACGAAGCCCGATGGTACTTTCTACTGCTTACCTGATTTCCAATCCTTACGGATGGCGTCGGCTGAGCTTTCCAAGTTCCTGCTCGAAAAAGCGCTGGTTTGCACGGTTCCAGGATCTGCTTTTGGAATGGAGGGCTACCTGCGACTGAGTTATGCAGGTTCGGTCAAGGACATCAAGGATGGGATCGAACGGTTGAAGTGGGCATTAGACCCCGAATCTTCCGATGACATCTACATTGGCAATCGCAAACTCACTAGGGATTGGTTATGACGAACAACCTACTGAACATCAAAACACCCGCTCAAGCAGAGGCTGATGTTTTAAAGTGTGACTACGGCTTGGAAAATCACGGCTTTACGGATCTCAATATTATCTATTGGAATCTACCACCCGAGTCACTATACGAGGAGATCACATTCCGACGAGAAGGTCACATCACGCACATGGGTGCGATAGCAGTCTCCTCCGGAAAACACACCGCAAGAGCGGCGAACGATAAATTCATCGTTCGTGAACCGTCAACGGAAGAGAATATCTGGTGGGGGGAATACAACCGTCCCTATGATATGCAAAAGTTCAACGAGATCTACAACCGGATGCTGGGGTATGTACAGGGGCGTGACATTTTTGTCCAGGACTGTTATGTCGGCGCAGATCCTGAATACCGTATACCCATTCGTATCATTACGGAATATGCCTGGCATAGTCTTCTCGCTCGGAATATGTTCCTTCTTCCGCAAAGCGCCGAGGAATATCAACAGCACATCCCAGCCTTCACCCTCGTCGCAGTTCCATCCTTTAAAGCTATCGAATCTATTGATGGAACCAATTCTGAGACCTTTATCGGCTTAAATTACGGGCAAAACATCGCCATCGTTGGGTCTTCCGCTTACGGCGGCGAGATCAAAAAATCGATCTTCACTGTATTAAATTACCTACTCCCACTTCAGGGCGTTATGCCGATGCACTGTTCTGCGAATGTGGGCCCGGAGGGGGATGCTGCGCTATTTTTCGGCCTCTCGGGAACAGGGAAAACAACTCTTTCGGCTGACCCAACCCGCAGTCTCATCGGTGACGATGAACACGGATGGAGCGATAAGGGAATCTTCAACTTCGAAGGCGGCTGTTACGCGAAGGTGATCCGCCTTTCCTCCAGCGCAGAACCGGAGATTTATGCAGCCACACACAAATTCGGCACGGTACTTGAGAATGTTGTGTACGACCCGGTAACGCGGAAGATCGATCTCGACGACAATGAGCATACCGAGAATACTCGCGCCTCCTATCCCCTAACGTACATCGAGAATTCCGTTCCAGAGAAAATGGCCGGGCACCCGAAGAATATCGTTCTGCTGACATGTGATGCGTCTGGTGTATTGCCGCCGATCGCCAAGCTCTCCCCCAGCCAGGCACTGTATCAGTTCGTATCGGGATACACAGCGAAAGTAGGTGGAACTGAGGTCGGAGTAGGAGATGAACCGGAAATCACCTTCAGCACCTGTTTCGGTGCACCGTTCATGGTCCATCATCCCTCTCGCTACGCTGATTTGCTCAAGGGAAAGATCGAGCGACATGGTGTCAGCACCTGGCTGCTTAATACCGGTTGGGTTGGAGGACCCTACGGCGTAGGGAAGAGGATCAGCATCAGCTACACTCGAGCTCTATTGAACGCTGCGCTCTCCGGTGCACTGCTTGATGTGGAATACAAGAAAGATCCCATATTCGGCTTCGAGGTTCCGGTCACATGTGAGGGAGTCCCTGCAGATGTGCTCGATCCATCTTCTTCTTGGCCGAGCAAGGAAGAATACCAAGAAAAATACCGTCTATTGGCATCTCGCTTCATTGACAACTTTAAAAAGTTCGCCCCAGATTTCCCCCCAGAAGTTAGCGAATCGGGTCCTGTGATCTGATACAATAGCCCGCCTTATCTGAGATTGCACTCATTCCCTTGAAACCCCAGTTGAATGGAGGTGAAGGGGATAAGCGCGCACAGATTTGGATGGGATCTTGCACTTGGAATCAAATGGTTGTATGTTCGTTGTTCTTCTAAACAGGATGAAATAGCATGACGAATGGATCTTCAAGGATTGCGAACTGGGCTATAGGTCTTCTAGCAGCAGCTTTTGTTATCACACTGCTGATTGCAGGGTTTGTATCTTTTTCTGTCGTGCGTGACCTGACGGCTTCTTACACGGGAGTGGGCTTGAACCCGTTCCAGAATAGATCTGGAGATGAGGTTGATGGACCTGCAAATCCAGACGTAACGCCGACTGCGGTGAGGCTCGAAGCGACGCCTCAGCCATGGGATGGGAAATCCCGGGTGACCGTCTTGGTAATGGGTTTGGATTACCGCGATTGGGTCGCGTCTAAAGACGCCCCCAGAAGCGATACGATGATGTTGATCACTGTCGACCCGGTCACGCTGCAGGCGGGGATGCTGTCGATACCCCGTGATCTGTGGGTCGAGATCCCTGGTTTCACCTATAACCGCATCAACACTGCCTATATGTTTGGTGAGGCGTACAACCTCCCTGGCGGCGGCCCCGAACTGGCACGGAAAACTGTTGAAAACCTCCTGGGTATTCCGATCACATACTATGCGGTTATCGATTTCCACACGTTCGAACGCCTGATCGATGAGATAGGCGGTATCGATGTATTGGTGAAGGAGCGGGTTAAAATTGCGCCGATAGGTGGTATCTCCAGCTGGTTGGAGGCGAAACCCTACCATTTGAACGGTGCGGAGGCTCTTGCCTATGCAAGGGTGCGTAAAAACGCCGGCGGGGACTTCGGCCGTGCAGAGCGTCAGCAACAAGTAATTCTTGCTGCCATGGATCGAGTTGTAGGGTTTGATATTCTTCCGGGCTTGGTTGCACGTTCGCCGGCTCTCTATCAAGAACTCGCAGCGGGTATCCGGACGAATCTCAACCTGGAGCAGATTATCTCCCTGGTTTGGTTAGCGTTGAAGGTCCCCAAAGAGAATATCCAATCAGGTTCCATTGGTCCCCCAAGTATGGTCGGTTTCTATACCCGACCGGATGGCGCTCAGGTGCTGCGTTTTGTGCCAGATCAAATCCGGATCTTGCGTGACAAGATCTTCGTCGAGACGAGCGCGTTTAGCCCAACACTTCACGAGCTGCCAGAGGGCGGCTACGCTCCGTAACGGTAGGTGGTATGACTCTCTCCGACCCGAACGATCTGACTCAAGAGCATTCCGTATACCGGAAGCAGACGTCTATTGATGACACACAGCCAGTGAAGACGGTATCAGCGGCTCGCAAGCGACCGCTATCTCGGCTGTGGTTTCTTGGGATCCCAGCTTTGATTTTCGCTGTGCTCGCGCTCGCAACCGCAGCCGGATATGTGAACGGTATGTCCGCGCGCGAAATAACACAGGCCGAGACCTTGGCTTCAGCTGCCCAGCAACAGATGGACCAGGGCATTGAAGATTTGCTTGCAGGGAACTACGAGCTTGCCATGCAGCGCTTCGAGTATGTCCTGAGCATTGATCCCTATTTCCCCGGTGCAGCGGAGTTCCTCGGTCAAGCGCTCACCGCGCTAAACAAGCCGACGCCGACAGCAAGTCCAATCGCGTCGTTGACGCCGACTGCGACCCCGGACTTCAGTTCCCATGAGGGGATGTTTGCGAGCGCACAGGATGCTTTCGGCCGTGGAGACTGGACGACAACCTTGGATATCTTGATCCGGCTTCGTGGCGAAGATCCTGATTATCTCTTGGAAGAGGTGAATCGCTTGATGGCTTCCTCGCTGCGCAATCGAGGTATGGATCATCTCTTTGCAACCAGGCTGGAGCAGGGGATCTTCGATCTCACGCTGGCAGAGCGATTTGGCCCCCTCGACTCGCAAGCAGCGAGTTGGAGGCAGTCCGCAGCTTTCTTCATTTTCGCAAATAGCTACTTCGGCTTGGATTGGAGCCTGGCCAGTGACTACTTCGGCCAGATCTGTCAGGCGAACATCTGGGGGGGATGCACGAAGTATGGCCTGTCTGCGAAAGAGTACGCTTCCGAACTGGCGGAGGAGGACTATTGCCTTTCCTCCTACTATTTCGGACAAGCTTTTGGGTACGTGAATCCGGGTGGGGCGGAGCCGACTGCGACGCAGGTCGCTATTCTTTGTGCGACGGCGACAGCCCCGACGCCGACATTGACAACTACGCCGACACCTGGAACCGTCACGGCTACAGCGACGTTCGATTTCACGCCAACCCCCTCACTTACGCCTTCTCCGACCGAGGGAACACCTGCCACGGAGACCTCAACGCCGACGTCAACCCCTACAAACACGCCTTCACCAGATACTCCGACGCCAACGGAAACTCCAACAGCATAAGCTCCATTCTTACAGGCGAGCTGATTATCGGTTAACCCCGGGTGTGTGTGTGCTCCACTCAGCCGAAATCAGGCTGCATGCGCCTTGGCGAGTCCCCCTTACAGAAAATAAATCCGTGCATTCACGCCTACACTATTCGCATAGCCACTTAATTATGATGTGTGGACATGGGGTGTAAGGTAGGTGTAATGCCGGGAGTTTGGGATTCTTGCTAACCTTTGTGCATGAGATGGTGGCAAAGAACCTCCATTGATTATTTCTTAGATGGAGCAACGAGAAGGGATGTAAGTATGTTAGATCGTGAAAACTCACAAAGGGGGCAGGGCTTATTGGAATACGGGATGCTTATCATTCTCGTCGCCGTGCTCGTCATCGTCGTAATTGCAGTATTGGGTCCATCAACAGGGAATCTTTTCAGCGATGCTGTAACGGTATTCTGAGCTGGAGTTCACGAGAACAACGACGCTCCACAGAATTGAGCGAATACCTTAACTTAAGGTATATAAAATAAGAGCCTGCCAATCTGGCAGGCTCCTTTTTCT
>SOIH01000113.1 GCA_004376895.1 Anaerolineales bacterium
GCAACCTGATGAGTGATGTTAAATATTCACTAACAAGCACCGCGCTGACGATCATCGGCTGGCCACTTGGCATTGGGCTGGGCTTCCTCATCACCCGATGGATCGGAACATTGAGCGAATTTCTTGCAGCCAATACTATGTTAAACGTGGGCGGCATCGTCCTCACCCCCGTACTGGCTTTCGCCTTAATCCGCTGGGGAATACCCAGATCAGGACTCGAAACCTCTGGTTTATTCGTCCGAATTTCGCGGATACTCTTTTTAAGCCTAGTTGTGGCAAGCGGAATCATCTTCCTTCAACTGCTGGCTAATTCCGCTCTGTTAGTAGGTCAGGCACTGATCGAACCGCTCGGGTCGTTCGGATTTATAGGAGGCTTTATCTCCCAGCTAGGCGACGTCCTAAATATGATTACACCGGCGGTTATCGCCCTCGCGGGAGGCGCCGTGGTTGGCAGCCCGCTGAGCTCATTAGGACAGCGGATTAGCGATCGCTACTCAATTAGGTCTGTAAAGATTATTAATTTCCTTCTATCGGCGATCGCTGGAGCTCTCCTCTTCATCCTAATCGGAGCTCTGATTAACTGGTTCTACCAAATCAACGATCCACTAAAGATATATGGTTGGCCAGGAGGCGCAGGTGCTTTGATTGGATTGTTGCTCGCCTTGCGGTCAAATCCTAAAGACTCGATACCTATCGGCAGTTCTCTCTACGCCATCACACGGACGATTCTAAACGCGATCCGTTCGATCGAGCCCCTTGTAATGGTGATTGTTTTTGCAGTATGGGTGGGAATCGGACCCTTCGCGGGAGTTCTGGCGCTGGGTCTGCACACGATCGCTGCTTTAGCAAAATTGTATTCAGAGCAAGTGGAAAGCATCATGTCAGGACCCTTGGAGGCTGTTCAGGCTACGGGCGCGAACCGACTGCAAACAATCGTTTATGCAGTCGTCCCGCAAATTATTCCGCCTTACATCTCGTTTACCATGTACCGCTGGGATATCAATGTGCGCATGTCCACCATTATCGGTTTTGCCGGCGGCGGTGGCATCGGTTTCCTCCTTCAGCAGAACATCAACCTGCTTGATTACCGGGCCGCCAGCGCGCAGATGCTGGCCATCGCAATCGTTGTGGCGAGCATGGATTATATAAGTTCAACCTTGCGTAAGCGGTTTGTATAACAGCCATAGACGCAAGCTTTGGAGATTGGATTTTTGTAATAGGCGGTGATCCGAAGGATCGTTCCCGAGTGGGAACGATCCTTCATATCTGGCACTTTCTGGCTTATCCACTTATGAGGGCTTTTATGGACTTTCCCCGTAAAATTCCCTGGCGAAGATAAACGAACCTATCACACTAATATCAGGAAATATTAATAGATGGTCAACTCTGATTTGATTGTTCCAAACCCAAGCGAGGAAGAGGCTCTCCACCGAATTCTTGCGCTTCAATGTAAACGCTACCCCCTTATGGAAGTGCAAGATCTATACAAACTCATTCATCAAGCATCTATGGGCAGTGAACACGCTGTTCAAGATCTGGATGTCACCCGCGCTTTTCTCGAGCGCGAGGTGAATGAGTTAACGGACGGTCCCGAGGAACCCATAAAAGATATCATCTCCGCGGATGGTCGAATCGCCAGAATAAATCTTCGTCCTTATCTCGCATCGAATGCGAGTCTTTCAAAACTCTTGGATGCATTTATTCGCACGGCAAATGAATTCGAAGGCAGTATATTGAAGCTTAAACACTATTGTTACTATGCTGAGCGGTTGGCAGGCGAGGGTTCATTTGCGTTTTCACGCACTGCAATTCGAACTTTCTTCGACCAGATGGAGGTCCAGGGTTTTCCGGCCGTTCATCACTCTGCTTCGTACGCTACAGCTTATCAACCTGCATATCGAGTTGTCTTGTACGAATTTTTAAATAACCCATGAATACCGCGCTGCTTGTTGCGGTGCTGGCAAAACTACCCAGTACCGATTTCATTAGGAGGAGCTGAAGGAGATTGAAGTCTGGTATATAATCATAGGCTAATAAGGACGTTCTGATATGCACCTTCCGGTACTGGTCTTAAATGTTAATTACGAACCGCTCAACGTCTGCTCGACGAAGCGTGCAATTGGTCTATACCTGACCGGCAAAGCTGAGATGCTTTTAAACGGTCGCGGCTATATAAGAACGGTTCGCCAGGATTACCCCAGACCATCAATCATACGCCTGGGATATATGATCAAGCGCCCTTACCCCCGGGTTCGGTTGACCAAGAAAGAGATTTTTCGGCGTGACTCTCACACCTGCCAATACTGCGGAGAGAACGGCAATCACCTGACTATCGATCACGTAATCCCCCGCCACCGCGACGGGGAGTATAAATGGATTAATCTTGTGACTGCATGCCCGAAGTGCAATCTGAGGAAGGGTGGGCGGACATTACGTGAAGCAAACATGCGCCTGAAGCGCAAGCCTGCTGAACCTCGTGCAACTGCAATTTACCTGTATGGCACATATCTAAAACAGAATGAAGAGTGGGAACCTTATCTCAGAGGCTGGTAACCTACAGCGTTTCAAGAAGTGCCAGCAGCCCACCGGCGACTACCCCATGACCCCCAGCGACCA
>SOIH01000060.1 GCA_004376895.1 Anaerolineales bacterium
GCGCGGGTGGGAATTGGTGAGGAGGCTCGATCAAACACCCCCTTCATCTGGTGGGTCATTAACCGCCTGCTCTTCCTGGCCGCAGTGGGATCGATTCTTGGTTTCTTCCAGTTCTTCATCAGCGATGTCATTCACGTCGAGAACCCGGCAACGATGACCACCATTCTCTTGGCCGTTGTGGCTCTGTTCTTGATCCCTTCATCTCTGGGCGGCGGATATCTTGCCGACCGGATCGGACGGAAACGGCTGATCGCTTTTGCCGGTTCGATTTCAGCAGCCGGGACTCTGCTCTTGCTTTTCTCACGAACAATTCCAATGGTGATCGTAAGCGGCTGCATCCTCGGCGTGGGAGCGGGTACGTTCATGGCCTCCAACTGGGCCCTCGGCACAGACCTGGTTCCTCCCAAAGAGGCTGGGCGCTACTTGGGCATCTCCAATCTCGCCGGTGCTGGTGCGGGGATCGTCGGTGCAGGAATCGGCGGACCTATGGCAGATTTCTTCAACCAGATACAACCCGGTCTAGGATATCTCGTGATTTTCGCCATCTACGCAGGTCTCTTTCTGCTCTCTGTGGTCGTCTTGCGCGGGATCCCCGATCCAAATAAATCGCCAAGTCAATAACCTTCGCTGCAGGAAGTATTTTCTCCTCTGTTCTTTATAAAGTCGCTTGGGGAATAAGCATCACTCGTTGTACAATCAAATAAGACGCCCAAATCAGCGCTTGGAGGAGACATATGATGTCCAATAACGAGCGTATCGGCGAGGTTATCCACTACTACCACAAAATATCAGTGGCCGTCATCAAACTAACTAGACCCCTGCACGTTGGAGCTAAGATCCATTTCCTCGGTGCTCACACCGATTTCTTGCAGGAAATCCGCTCAATGCAGATTGAGCATGAGGTTGTCGAAGAGGCGAAAGCTGGCGACGAGGTCGCTGTGAAAGTCGATCAGCGAGTTCGGCGCAGGGATACCGCCTTCCACCTGGCAGAATGAAGGGCGCATCAACTCCTCAAGATGCTGGTTTGATTGAAGCTTAATTATTTGGGGATTCAGATAGCTTCATCTCCCATCGCCACAGTGGTGGGGCGAATTACGACACCAACGGCAGCGCAATAGTGAACGTTGCGCCCTGGTCAGGGCCCTCACTCTCCACCCAGACGCGCCCTCCATGGGATTCGGCAATCGCCTTTACAGTGGGCAGCCCCAATCCCAGACCATCGTGCTGTCGAGTAAGGTGATCTTCCACCTGGTAGAAGAGGTCAAAGACAGTTTCCAATTCATCGGGCGCCAGCCCGATCCCGTCGTCGCGCACGCGGAGCCAAGCCTCATGGCCATGATGCTCCAAGGTTAACCATAGTTCCCTTTCTTTCGGCGTGAAGCGGATTGCGTTATTAAGTAAATTGGTTAAGGCCATTGTTATCTTCGGTCCATCGACCATCGCCTCGAGCGTTTCGGCGGGAAGATTGAGTTTGATTGTCTGCTCTCTGGCCTCCACCAATCCAAGAACTTCCTCATACGCCATCTGAACGATGTCCTGAAGCGGCTGCTTCGATAACACCATATCTGCCGATCCCGCCTGCAGCATATTCAAATTGGTCATATCTTCGATCAATACTCGCATTCGCATGGCAGAATTGAGGACCGCATCCGCGTGTTCAGAGACATCTTCACCAGTCAATTCTTTGAGCAACGATGCGTTGCCCAAGATCAAGCCCAGAGGTGTGCGCAGCTCATGAGAGGCAATGGCAATAAAATCGGTTTTTAATTGATTCAGCTTCCCCAGTGCATCATAAGCCCGGTTGAGCGCCTCGATCTGCCGCGCATTACTAATCGCCACCGCCGCTAACGAGGCAATGTTCGTCAGGGTTTGTAAATCTACTTCATCAAAAATCCCCTGGCGCTTGTTTACCGCTTCCAACACACCAGTCACCTCTTCGCGGATCCGTAGCGGCACACCGATCAAGGAGCGCACAGCGAAACGCCCCCTCTCTCCAACTTCGGGATAAAGTTGCGCTGTGGCACCCAACTCGTTAAGAATAAGCGGTCGATCCTCTCGAAAGATCGTTCCCGCTATTGACCCTTCCTTCGGTACTGGAATTTTCTGAAGCGTCTCTGGATCTGCATCCGTTGCTGCGGCGATGTATAGATCACGGGTTTGATCACTGACTAGCAGAATTGAGACGGCCTCACTCTCGACTAGATCGGCGGCAGATCGGATGATGAATTGAAGCAAGCGGTCGAGCTCTAGCGTCGAGTTAAGCGTGACGCTGATCTCGACCAATCTAGATAGCCGAACAACCATATGGCGAAGACGGTTCAATTCATCCTGAGTCTGAGTATCCATCGCTCTGTAAGTTTATGTCAGCAAACCACACTTGTCTACAAGACCATTGTCGCTCATAAGCGATCGTTGTATACTTCATAAGCTCATTAATCTCACGTTCACACAATAAGGAATACTCCCCATGAAGGTGTCCTGTCTTCAAGAGAATCTGGCCCGTGGATTAAGTATCGTGTCACGTGCGGTGGCGCCCCGGAGCACTCTTCCAGTACTGAGTAATATTTTAGTGGCAACCGACAACGGTCGGCTGCGTCTCTCGGCAACCAATCTGGAATTGGGAATCAGTTATTGGATTGGCGCGAAAATCGAAGAAGAGGGCTCTACAACGGTGCCGGCGCGCACTTTTGTCGACTTGGTAAACACACTTCCTAGCGACACCGTATCCATGGAGCTTACCATCCGTAATCAAACGTTGAATGTGCTCTGCGGCTCTTTCAACAACGACATCAAGTGTATCGACGCCCAAGATTTTCCACCTCTACCACCTTCCGAACTCGATGATGGAATGACATTAAACGTTGAAAACCTGCGCTCGATGATCCAGCAGGCGACTTTCGCCGCATCGATGGATGACGCCCGTCCGGTCCTAACCGGCGTTTTGCTCGAGGTCGAAGATGATCAGACGACGATGGCGGCAGCTGACGGCTTCCGCCTCTCGGTCCGCACAGCACAACTCTCTTCAGGATCTTCCAACCCAGTCAGAGCCATCATCCCTGCGCGTGCCTTGAGTGAATTAGCTCGTATCATCACCACAGGTGATGAAACAATCAGCATGACACTGCCGCCCAATCGTGGGCAGGTGATCTTTCGCGGGACTGATTTTGAACTCGTCTCACAACTTATCGACGGAACCTTTCCAGACTACCACAGCATCATCCCCACAACCTACGCTACCCGAAGCGTGCTCTCAACTAACGCTCTTCTAAAAGCGTGTAGGGCTGCCGATATCTTCGCCCGAGAAGCGGCTCATTCTGCTCGTCTACGCATCACTCCCGGAAGCGACCTCGAGCCCGGAACAATGGAAGTCTCGGCAACTGCCGCCGAAACGGGATCAAATGAGACGATCGTCGATGCCACTATCGAGGGCGAGGCGATAGAAATCGCCTTCAATGTGCGTTTCCTGGTGGACGTCCTGAGTGTGATCGATACGCCCAACGTCGCCATCGAGACGACCTCAGCATCCTCTCCCGGCATAGTACGTCCCGTCGGTCGTGACGATTTCCTGCATGTCATCATGCCCATGCATCTTGGGCGGTAACCAGATCCTCGTTTTCAAACTGCTTAGTGTTTCTTAAGTCCTCGACAGTTGTCGAGGACCGTTTTCATATGCTCCGCCCACATTCCCTGTCTAACCTGGTTGTTGATCAGCCTCTCTTGTTAGAATACGCCCGCAATCCAGCCAGCGTTCTACCCGAAGACGCTTCCAGGGCTGAAACAGCAAATCACGCTTATAGTGGGTGGGGATTAAGGGAGGCTGCCGCTTATAAATAATACTCGGGAGAGATTGTTTTAGAGAAACGGGCAGCCTTCGATATCTACTACCGCCGAGATTTTCATTCGTGCGACCATGCGTGTTCGCCGATGAGGGGGACAAAAGCTACCGGAGCCAACTTCTCGCAAACCAGCTTCTGCCCTTCGCGCCTCCAGAGCTCAAGCACCTGCCCTACACGACTCCCCACTGGAACGACCAATCTTCCGCCATCGCTCAGCTGATCCTCGAGCGGCTTTGGAACCTCGGGCGCCGACGCCGTTACGATGATGGCTTGATACGGAGCATGCTCAGGTAATCCGCAAGACCCATCGCCCACAACAACTTCGATGTTCTCCAGTTGCAGCGAATGCAGCAAAGACTGCGCTCTCTCGGCCAACTCCGGAATCCGCTCAATGCTGTAAACTTTTTTCGCTAAATGCGCCAGGATGGCCGCCTGGTATCCCGATCCGGTGCCGATTTCGAGTACGGTCTCGTCGCCTTTCAGGTAAAGGAGTTCGGTCATCAGCGCAACGATATATGGTTGGGAAATGGTCTGACTGTTTCCGATGGGGAGAGGCGCATCGACATATGCCTGGTGCACTTGTTCTGGAGGTACGAATTCATGACGTGGAATGGCAAGCATCGCCTCAAGCACACGCTCATCGCGGATCCCCCGCCTGACCATTTGCTTGTCTACCATGCGCTTCCGCTCGTGTGAATATGCTTCCATCTCAGACATGCTCGCTATATCCGATTATACGCCGGTGCTGATATCAGAGAAAACACAGTTTGCCCGTTAAAAGACCCGGGCAAACGTCGTATAAAGATTTTCTTTGCTTGAACATTATCAGCCTTCAGAAGCAAAGCGCTGTTCATCCCATACATCCGCAACATTATGGTACCCGGCTTGCTCCCAGAAGCCCAATCTATCCTCTGGCAGAAACTCCAAGCCTGTCAACCACTTCCCGCCTTTCCAAAGGTAGATATCTTTCAGATCTTCCCTTCCGGGGATTGCTCCTACGACTCCACGGAGCGGATAGCCGTGATCGGGGGTGAGTGGTTGCCCGTCAAAGTGTGTTGCCAATAAGAAATTATCCGATATGGCTATCGATATTGGCATGTTTGTCGAATAACCATACTCGCAATGCTGCAACAGGAACTTCGCCGCTGGTTTGACTTTGATGATCTCCTGCTGCATGAGCATCTGTAATGAAACACCCTCCCATTCCGTGTCGAATTTGCTCCAGCGGGTTACGCAGTGGATGTCCATCTTGATCTTGGTCCGCGGTAATTCCAAAAACTCATCCCAGGTCCAAGTCACTTCTTGTTCCACCTCGCCCCAAACTCGGAAGGCCCAAGTGGAGGGGTCAAACGTGGGGACCGGACCATAATGCAAAACCGGGAATTTAACCGTCAACGATTGTCCAGGAGGGAGCCTGCCCTCTTGTGAAATCCTCCCCTCCAATCCTCGCCTCATTTTTTGGCCTTCAGACATCACTTCGCCCTCCAAATTTCATCCATTATATCAACTTCAACATTCGCGCAGGAAGCTCTGAAGCAGGATATATCGTCATGGAATCACGCGTGCCCTATCGAACAGGAGATTCTGCCTGAAAAAGAACCGGTTTTTCGCTTTGTGACCCTCCTTTGAACGCTCGCGCTTCTCTCTCGCTCCTGTGGCTGGCTCTCCACCATGCCCTCTCCCACTTGTACAACAGGGGAATCTGTACATAGTCAGCTGGGGTGCATAGAAATGCACCCCAGCCGAGTTGTTACACTAAGAATCGCCGTGAATCTGGCGTTGGAATTCGTTTAGCGCACTTGCACACTACCAATACCAAGATCAATTACCATCTCAATCTGCTTTCCAGCCGCAGCATAGCCTGGCGAGAGATAGAACTCCCCATCGCGCGAAAAGTCGCTTGGAACCAGAACATTCCCAATACCAACGTCGGCACGTAAGCGAACACCCACATCTTCAGGAACCACAACCCGGATCTCGCCTATGCCCCCCTCAAGATTAATATCCATATTGTCCACAGATGGCAACAACAGAATCGTTTGCCCTATTCCGTGCTCTACTTTAATTTCGCCGATTTGGAGATCCCGTAGATCGAGCTCCGCCTTCCCCACACCGAAGTCAACGATCATATCAGTGACCACACCCGGGTGCAGAGCGAGATCCCACGATGGTTGGTCGCTCCATCCGCTGAAGAATGGCATAAAGATGACACCTTCGGTCCGGAGATCAATCGTTGCCCGCTTGCCGGAGAAATCGACCGTTTCACTTATCTCTTCGCCGCTAAATGGTCGAACCTCGCCTTTCACCAGCGCAGGCGACCCCTTTGGTAATGCGTCAATGAACAGGTATCCTAGCGCGGGATCGAGGATAACAGTTACGCTCTCTACATCTCCCAAAGGGATCTCGACGCTCTCGGGTGCGTATGTCCATCGAGGCTGGTTATCGAAGAAGACGATGCCGCCAGCCAAGATGGCGAGAACTACTACTAATGCAATTGCCGCTCCCCAGGCCGAGCGGTGACCGATAAGTATGTCGAGCCCGACTGCGATAAGAAGGATCGGCCAGAAACGCATGATGACGTCCCAGGCGTTCAGTTCGATCAAACCCAAGTTGTTCAATAGAAAAATCACCCCAAGGGTAATCAGGATAACCGGCCCTGTGATGCTGGGTCTACGATGGCGATCATTCATTTCATTCACTCCTTACTCGGCATATGAGCAGAAACTCAGTATCTGCCTATGCCGCCAATTTCCGTGCTCAGGCGATCATAGGACTGCGAGCGAGTACCTTCATCTACCCCCATTATCCTCTAACTGCCTTCGGCTCGCTTCAGCGGGGACGGAACAAAGAACCCAACAGGATCATTAAGCCGGCGCCGATCAAGATGATCGGCCACAACAATCCGGAGAATTGACCTCCACCCAAGAAAGAACCGAAGATTGCGAACATGATCAGGCTCACCAGGATGGCTCGGCTGCCATCGTGCAACGCCTCGCGAGTCTTACCTGCTAGCAAACCGGACACGATCACACCCACACCGACGAAACCCGGTATGAGCGTCCAGATATACGCCCAACTTTCCCATCTGCCCGTTGCATTCTGCCAATATAGAATTCCTCCGATCCCGCCCACGATTGACGCTGGTATCGCCAGGGTCGGCGTGCTGGTCAGCAATCCCATCAATAAAAGGAAACCGCCTACTCCAACCACAAGCAGGGGCCAATTATCCTTTAGGTCTATGAACGCGAAGCTGTCAGGAAATATTTGAGCTGCCAGGAATGCGGCACCGATTAGAATGATGAACAACCCGGCTACTATGTTTGATCGCTGTCCTTGCTCCATTCTACCCTCCCACTTCCATTTACGCAGATGATACGAATAAGTCGCGCGGATTTTTCTACCTTTATCCTACATCATCTTCCATTCATTAATGCCTGATTTAAGGGTTTAGACTCGTGTTTTATCCGTGCAATTACGGTCGATCCGCTTCTGATACCCGTTGAACTGGGGATCCGCTAATTGTAAAAACATTCAACGATCATCCCATTTGTATTCCTGCCTTGGGTTACACCGGGTTCTTAAAATCGTAGATCCCGTCCCTCACAGGCCAAATACGTCTACATCCTTTGCAGCTCAAGCCCTCTTTTGTCTTTTTCAGATCAAGCGAACCACACTCGGGACAGCGCCAGATCGAGCCTTCACGCACGTGCCCGGGCACACCCTCAACCGACGTAGATTGGAAAACGCTAGGGGTCAGTTGAGCCCAATCACCCGTTGGTTGCATCATTGAGTCAAGTGCCACCAATAGATTAAGCGGGACCAAGCGCTTGAGGAGATTAATGCGAAAGTGGGAAACCGTTAGCTTCCGCCCGGGCGAAAACCCCGCCTGCTTCAACCATTTGTAAACGACTCGTGGATGGAAATTGAAATTCAATTCTGTGAACTCGATCGCTTCAGGATCGAAGGGACTCCAGACCTGCCGCCGAAAGACCCAACGGGTGATGGACTTGAGGTTGCGTTTGTTTGCGTATTCGAGGATGAAGGTTGATCCCGGGACAAGTGTAGGTCTAATCTGGCTCAGCGCGTTTTGTGGTTCCACCAAGTGATGAAGTGTTCGGATCATCGTGGCGGCATCGAATACTTCTTGCGCAAAGGGTAAGCGATAGACATCGCCGACGACATAGACATAGCGCTCACTCTCGCCAAGTCTCTGCTGCGCCAACTCAATCTGCGTTCGTGAATAATCAAGCAGGACAATTTGCTGAAAACCCTGATATCGAGATGTATTTCTCCCGGCCCCTGCGCCCACTTCAAGCAACCGGAATCCTTCATCGGGCAGCAATCGCTTTAGAGCTATCGCTTCTACTCGATCCTCGTACTCCCGACTCCCGTGTTCCCAGAATTTCTCCTGGTAATCTGAGCCTTCATAATCACAAATCGGAGGTCGGCTTTCGCTCATTTCACACCATAGAAACGCCGGTCACCTGCGTGCCCGGCGAAATATCATCTCAATTGTACTCTCTCAAACCCGTGGTGTCAGCGGCCCTTATGAGTTTATTAATCT
>SOIH01000199.1 GCA_004376895.1 Anaerolineales bacterium
GCAGCGCACGGCGCGACCTGCGCCGCGCTCCTGCCCCACGTCATGGCCGTTAACCTTCAGGTGATTCGAGGACGGGATTCTAACGTCGACCTGGCAGCGCGCTTCGACGAAATTGGACGTATTCTAACCGGGAACCCAGCCGCCGTTGGGGAAGATGGAGTCGCATGGCTCATGGATCTTTGTGAGGCAATGGAGGTTCCTTCTCTAGGGAGTCACGGGCTGACGCATGCGGACTTCCCAGCGTTGATCGAGAAAGCCATCGTCTCAAGCAGTATGAAGGGAAATCCAGTCCAACTCACTAAAGCGGAGATGACAGAAATCCTCAAAAGGGCAATGTGATCGGCTTCTCCGAATCGTGTGTCCTTTCCTTCAGAAACTCCCGGTCCACTATCACACCCTTAGTGATCTAACCTCTTTATGGTTTAGAACATTTGTGCTATTATTCCAGAGGTATGTTTAAAAGGAGGAGCCCCATGAATACACACCCGATCGTCCACATCGAGTTAGCTGCGGATGACCCCAAAGCCTCGGCCAAATTTTACGCAGACGTTTTTGGATGGAAGACGGAAGAGATGCCGGAGATGAACTACATCACCTTCGATGCCGAGGGTGGTCCGGGCGGAGGGTTTAACCCGACCGAGAATGACGACACAAATCCCGGGGATATTCTCATCTACATCCAGACTGACGACATCGAAACATCGCTTGTGGAAATCGAAGCCGCGGGCGGGAAAACTCTGCTCCCTAAGTCTGAGATCCCTGGTATTGGATGGTACGCACTCTTCGCGGATCTGACCGGCAATCGCGTCGGGCTCTACAAGAGTATGAGAGCGGGATAAACGCCGCAGCAATCTCCTCTTTATCTTGCGGGGAAATTGAGATCCTTCGGCTTCGCTCCCCGCTTCCTTCGGTCGGGGATTTCGCCCCCTACAAAACGGGGGACTTCGCAGGACAGGCGTGGTCCTACCAGGCGCCTGGCAATGATATATGGGATATGGCCCTTGTCGGTCTGTCATTTCGAGTGAGCCGCGCAGCGGCGACCGAGAAATCCCTTGGATGATTCTCGTCAGTGTTCCTTCTAAGGAACAAATGCTTTTCTCTTCACCACAGCTTCGCACTTTATAGCGCAACGCCCCAGGGATTTCTCACCCCTGTGGAAGTTCGAAATGACATATTTACATTCGCACTCCTCATGACATCTAAGGCAAAACAATAAAACGCCGGTGCGTCCAAACGGACACACCGGCATCCCTTTTCGTTTAGTTTTTTCCCTGTTCAGATTTTAAACTCTCCCGACTCATAGAACAGTTCACCGTCGACGAAAATCTGACCACCATCGCGCATATCACAGATCATATCCCAGTGAATCCCACTCTTATTCTTGCCTCCAATCTCCTCAAACCCTGCGCCAAGCGCTATATGAATCGTCCCACCGATCTTTTCATCGTAGAGGATGTTCTTGATGAAGCGGTTGATGCGTTTATTCGTCCCGATCGCAAACTCGCCCACATAGCGAGCGCCCTCGTCGACCTCGAGCATCTCCAGCAGGAACGCCTCGTTCTTCTTCGCTGTCGCCTTGACGACCTTCCCTTTCTCGATCTTCAGTTCGATGCCCTCCACCTCGCGCCCCATCTCAACTGCCGGGTAGGTGAAACGGATCCAGCCCTCGGCAGAATCCTCGATCGGGCTGGTGAAGATCTCACCGCTGGGCATGTTGTCGACGCCATCGGCGTTAATGAAAGCCCGATCCTTGATAGACAGAGTCAGATCAACATTCGGACCCTTCACTACAAGTTCCTCTTTCCCTGATAGCCAGTCCACATAGCGCTGCTGCTCGTCATGGATCCTGCGCCATTCCTTTACCGGATCATCGGTGTCTGCGAACATGGTGGAGTAGACATAGTCCTCGAACTCCGCCAGGCTCATCTCCGCGTCTTGCGCATGGGCATTCGTGGGGAACATCGTAATCACCCATTTTAGTTCACCAGTAGCAGCCCGCTCCATATAGCGCTTCATAAGGTCAGCCTGCGCCTTTGCCACGCGGCCTTGCTTCGCTGGATCGATGTTGGTCAGTGCACGTGTATTGGCCATGCTGTGCAGCGAAGCCAGACATTCGAACTCTTCAAAGGCCATTTTCATAACAGGTGAGACGAAGTCGAGTTGATCGTCGTTGGATTCAGAAAAGCGTATATATTGGGCATCCGGGAAGGATGGAAAAAGATGCGGATACCCACCCGCGCGGAGCACCTCACGCTGAGTTGCCAGCATCAACGTCTCACTTAATGTGCTGCCGACAACAGCCACGCGATCCTTAGGTTTCACGCTCAGGCAATACTCGACGATTACTTTCGCCAGATTATTAACACGATAGTCGACCATTCAGTTTCTCCTCCGCAATAATTTCAGTCACCCCAGCAGGCTATACTTTAAACTCGCCTGATTCGTAGAACAGTTCCCCATCTGCGAAAATCTGACCGCCGTCGCGCATATCGCAGATTAAATCCCAGTGGATCGCGCTTTCGTTCTTCCCACCGACTTGTGCGAATCCGAATCCGAGCGCCATGTGGATCGTCCCGCCGATCTTCTCATCGAAGAGGATAT
>SOIH01000126.1 GCA_004376895.1 Anaerolineales bacterium
TCGTCAGTTTGTTGCCTGGGAGGAAAAAGGACGGCAAAGGGTCTTGGCCTTTTTCACTGCAGGCAAAATGGAAACCCTTCACCGGGTTTGAGGCGATTACGGCATAGGGTCCTAAAAGCACTCGGCGAGGACCTGCAAAACCCTTATGCGCGGGTTCGAATCCCGCCGTCGCCTCTCAAGCTGACGACCGCTCGCGATGCGGAATCCAAGTTGTAACTGGCGACTCTGGGTCGCCTTTTTTTTATATCAACGCCCTATGATCGTTCTGATCCTTCTGCACGAATGACCCCAAGCGTCTGTGTGCAAAATCACCCGACCTGCACATCTCGAGAGAAAGCGATAGCAGGTTCAACGCCTATTGGCATCTCCTGCATCATCGCGAGGCAAGCTCCTGCCAATTTCTGTGTAAAGACACCAATGGACCTTACATTTACTTTTCAAATCAACCGCAACCGCGAGATTCCCGTTACCGTAGAGTACATCAAACAATATAAATCCGATCAAAACCAGCGCAGGTGCCGTCAAACCCTGTAAAACCGTGTCAAACCGATGGACTCGTTTTAGGCTTAGTACGGGTACCGCTCCTGCAATCACCACTTCACCAGAGTGGAGTAGAAATGGAACACGATAGTAATCAGCTTCTTAACGCAAGGCAGGCTGCAGAATACCTGGGCATCAGTTTATCCACACTTCGCCGCATCGAGCGAGAGGGTAATCTGATCCCCTTCCGAACACCGGGGGGACACCGCAGATACCGCACAAACATGCTTGACGGATATCTAGAACGCAGCCGGGGCTTGTGCCAACCCACAAACTCCTTATCCAACGCTCAGACGATTTGGGAATAAGGATGGGGACACCCCTTGCAGAAGGAAAGCAGACCATCGAGTCTTGCACTACTAGAGGGGACATTCACACCCTATAACGAGGCTTAGGTTCATGGAACCAAACTTGTTAGAACAGCTACTCAAGAAACTCCAGCTAGAGAGCACCCAAGTTCCAGATCTTGAGATCTGGCAGGAGTTTCTTCGGGAAATCGAGCGAACATACTCGGACAAGGAAAATGAACTCGCTCTTCTAGAGCGTTCGAACACGAGCTCCTCAAAAGAAATGCAGGAGCTTTATGATGATCTTAAGCAAACTTCGGAGATGCAATATCGACTCATCTTTGAGGGTGTACAGGACGCGATTCTTGTCCTTGCTTCAGACGGTATGATCCTCGACTGTAATTCGCGTTCAAATGAGATGTTCGGCTGGGACAAGGATGCTTTGCACGGTAAGAACTTGACATCCCTCGTCTCATCTGAATTTTCCGATGTTGTAATGGAGGAACTTCGGGCGAGGGATCTGACCGATTCGCCTTATGAGGCACTTGGTGTTCGCTTAGATGGAGAGCACTTTCCTGTCGAAATCACAGCTCGTCATCAAACACTGAACGACATTTATGTCATCCTGGTTGTGATCAGAGACATCTCTGAGCGCAAACATGGGGAGGAGGCTCTCCGCGAGTCAGAGGCGAAATTCCGCAACTTAGCCGAAAAATCGCCAAGCATGATCTTCATCAATAAGGATGGGCGGATCGTCTATGCCAATGAAGCTTGCGTTAAGATTATGGGATATTCGCGAGAGGATCTCTATCACGAAGATTTCAATTTCCTACAGCTGATCGCGCCCGAAGATCAAGAAAACATCCTCGAGCACTATCGTGCTCACTTGGCCAGCGAAGAAGTTCCACAATACGAGTCACAGCTCGTCACAAAAGACGGCCGGCGGCTTAGCGCTATCCATGCCACGCGACTGATTCCCTATGGGGGGGAGACCGCCATTCTCGGCGTTGTGACCGACGTGAGCGACCGCATACTTGCCGAGAAAGAACAGAGGCAACGCGCTACCGAGATGGAGCTGTTAAATGAAATTGGGGGGGAGATCGCATCTGTTCTCAATCTTGACAACGTTTTGGAACGAAGCGTCAAACTCGTTCAGGAGCGATTTAACTATGACCATGTTGGTCTCTTCCTGCACAACCTTGAAACGGGCTTCCTCGTATTGAAAGCTCGCGCCGGGCAGTACGCGCCCTTATTCCCAGATGAACACCGTTTACAGATAGGAAAGGGCATGGTGGGTTGGGCGGCGGGATCATACAAGACAATCCTCTCCAACAATGTTGAGACAGAGCCCCATTATATTAATCCCTTCCCGGATTTAATCCGGACCCAATCAGAGTTAAGTATCCCGATCACCGCTGGCGAAGCCCTGCTCGGCGTGTTGGATATTCAGAGCGAGAAACTTAACGCGTTTGAAGATCATGATCGCATTGTGATGGAAACGCTCGTCGATCAGATCGCGGCCGCGATTGAAAACGCACGCCTTTATGAGGCGGCCCAGAGGGAACTCAGAGAACGTAAGCGCGCTGAGGGACAAATTCTCCTGCAAGCCACAGCTCTAGAGTCTGCCGCGAATGCGATTGTGATCACCGATCGTGAGGGCAGAATCCTATGGATTAACCGTGCGTTCGAATTGCTCACCGGATTCCCCGCCGAGGAAATCGCGGGGAAAGACATGCGTATCTTGAATTCGGACACCCAGGATGATGCGTTCTTCAAGGAGATGTGGGAGACAATCCTTGCTGGTCGAACATGGCACGGGAAGATGGTGAACGTCCGCAAGGACGGAGCAAAGTACATCGAGGAGCAGACGATCACCCCTGTACGAGATGAGACCGGCGAGATCACTCACTTCATCGCCATCAAGCAAGATATCACCGACCGAACAGAAGCTGAAGAAAGGATAGAACAACAAGCCGAAGATCTTCAATTGCTTAGCGCACTCAATGAGCGCATTAACCTCGGCGATACCGTGCACGATATAGTTGAATTCTTGTCGAATGAGTCAATAGATATCTTCAACAGCCTGGGCGTGACGATTTATCTTCTCAGCGAAGATGAAAAATTCCTTGAAGCCCAAAACCTCAGTCTCCCAACCTCGTTGATTAATCGCATCGAGGAAAAGATTAAAGTCAAAATAACCAACCATCGCTTGAAAATTAAAACTGACAGTGAAATCGGGAAAATACTCGATTCACAAAATCCCTTGCTCGTAAATGGTGCTGATGGGATCAATAAAATCTTTAACGAGTTCGTTGACCTCATCGACCTGCCAATCACGAATCTGGCTTCTATAAGCAAGAAATTGTTTCCACCGATCCTGAATTTGATTAAAGTGCAATCAATTATCCTGATCCCTCTTAGCGCAGAAGGCAGATCGATCGGGTTGCTAATAATGGGGCGGACGAAACCCTTCACAGATAACGATCAGGCACGCATTGTCTCTGTTGCCAACCAGGTTACGAGGGCGATAAAACGCAAACGCACAGAGGAGGCGCTGCGGCAGTCTGAGTCTAATTATCGGAACGTATTCGAAGGCGTTCAAGACGCGATATTCGTCGAGAGCATGGACGGAAAGATTCTGGACATCAATTCTCGCACGTGCGAGATGTACGAATGGTCACGCGAAGAACTGCTCATGATGACCGTTGAAGATCTGATCCCCGAGGGTCATCCCGTCGTGCTGCCTCGCGAGATGGTCGCACGCGGGCTTTCCGACCAAATGCTCAGCACAATGAATATCCGTTCTTCAGGCGAAATATTTCCGGTTGAGATCTCTGTTAAGCTTCAAAAATGGGGCGACCAAGACGTTATGCTGGTTGTCGTCCGCGATGTCACGGAAGCCCAACAGGCGCAGAAACGAGCCCTACTGCAGGACCGTCTCGCCGCTGTCGGGCAGCTCGCGGCGGGGATTGCCCATGACTTTAACAACATTCTTGGTACGATCATGCTTTACAGCGAATTATTGTTAAGTGATCAATCGATCTCATCAAAAAGCAAGGAGCGGATTGATACAATCTTCAAGCAGGCGAAGCGAGGCTCAACCCTTACCACACAGGTGCTCGACTTCAGCCGGCGCTCGATCATGGAGAAACACCCTTTCGATCTTGTGCCGTTCTTTACCGATCTTGAGAAGCTCCTCTCACGCACATTGCCCGAGAACGTCAAAATCAACATGGATTTCAACGGCGAATCAGGTTACTTCATCAACGCCGACCCAACACGGATGCAGCAAGTAATCATGAATCTAGCCTTAAACGCAAGGGATGCGATGCCAAAGGGCGGCGAGCTCTGCTTTACGCTCGATGAATTAGATGTTAAGGATGGGCAACCCCCTTACCCGGGGATGCATGCAGGAAGCTGGGTTCGCATCCGTGTCTCCGACACCGGCTTGGGGATCGATCCGGATGTGATGCTGCACATTTTCGAACCCTTCTTTACAACAAAGCCCCAAGGAAAGGGCACCGGGCTTGGCCTATCCCAAGTTTACGGTATCGTCAAGCAGCATAGTGGTTTCATCGATGCTGAAAGCACACCTGGGAAAGGTACGACCTTTATGATCTACCTCCCGGCGATAGATGAACAAGTGACGACCGATGACACCACAGGAGAGATCCAAACACAGATGGGCCGCGGAGAGACGATCCTCGTCGTGGAAGATGACGATGCAACACGCAACGCGATCGGCGAGATCCTCGAGTCTCAAGGGTACACCATTTTCTTCGCAAAGGATGGCGCTGTAGCGCTTTCAGAGCTGGAAGCACTGGGGGGCGCCGTTGAACTGATCATCAGCGACTTAGTGATGCCGAACATGGGTGGAAGAGATCTATACGATGAGGTTTCAGCCCGCTATCCGAATATCAAGATGGTCTTGATCACTGGATACCCTCTCGGTGGTCACACACGAGAGTTGCTTGACCGCCAGCGTGTAACCTGGCTTCAAAAACCCCTCACCTCGGAAACGCTGGCCCAAAGAGTACAGTTTATGTTGAAAACGGAGAACCTGGCCGTATAACGAGTATAGGCAAGCTTTCAATTCACTTCCCCAGAAAGCATCTGACGAGCAGCTTGCTACAAAAGAGGCAGCATCCGCTACAGCTCCAACGGAGTCCACGGGCATATCCTGCGATCAAAGGCGCCGGTCTCGGGTTTGACCGGGGTTGCCCGAAGCACCTTCTCAGATAGCCCCTTCGATCTCGTGGAAGATAATTCCCCGTTAGAGCGGTTTCAGATGGGTTGGCTCGATTAAAGCCCTGCGGACGAAAGAGTGGATCGGTGAACTGCGGCGCTTAACCATCATTACGGTTACTTCGGCACCGCGCGCCACCCGTTCGGGGAATGTGCCCACCAGGAAGTTCGTAAACACCGGCTCTTCCGTTGCGCCGATCACGATCAAGTCATAGCCCTTGGCTTCTGATAGGATTGATCCCACCGGATCGTCACCCTCTACATACTTCGTCTCGATCGGCACACCATCAACGCCGTGCATGCTCTCAGCTACGGCTCGTTCAGCGCGGATTCGGCCGACTTCATCAACGCCCGGGGGCAGGACATGGATGATGGTCACCGTCGCCGGCTCCGGTTTCTCAGCGTTCGCCATGTTAACCGCAATACGAACCGCCCGACGAGAATTGCGTCCACCCGTGACAGGAACAATGACGCGTTTCAAAGGACGCCACTGGCGGTGACGTACGACAATGACGTCGGTCGGTGGATTGTCAACGATTGGATCTGCAACGGACCCGAACAGCTTTCCTGATGATTTCGTGAATCCCGGCCAACCCAACACGATGAGATCTGATGCGTTCTCAATCGCCGTCTGACGGATCGCATGGGACACATTTCGCCCCAGACGGATGATCGTATGTACCGGAACATCACACTTCTTTGATTGCTGGATGACATCATCAAGATACTGCCGACCATCTTTGAGGAATAACCTGCCCTCTGACAGGTTAAGTTGGAGCGGAACCTGCACCACATGCAGAGCGAGGACTTCCCCGCCCTTGTTACACGCAAGCAGTGCCCCGATCTTACCCAGGATGCGAGCCTGCTGTCGATTCGCGACAGGGATTAGGACGGAGTAATCCCGGCTTACCAACACCTCCTCCAGTAGAATCTCTTTGGGTTTCTCCATCTCCTCGATCCGGGAGAAATAAAGTGAGTACGCCAGAAGCCCGATCGCAATCCAGACTATGGCGAAAACCCAGGCGATCATGCTGAAGCGGAAGATATTTATCGCCAGGAAGGCATTTGAGAGTATTGCCAGAACCGGAAGGATTGGGAAAAGCGGCACACGAAAACCGCGTTCAAGTTCCGGGCGCTGCAGCCGCAGGAAAAGCACCGCAAGGTTCACCAGCATGAACAGTAAAAGGAACATAATGCTGGCCGATGCGGCAACGTCCTCAATGGGAAGTGTCCACGCCATGAGCGTCATCAACACTCCCGTCGCTACGACCGCTAGATGCGGCGTGTGTCGCTTGGGATGGATCCGAGCGAAAAATGCTGGTAGGTTGTGGTCCCTCCCCATAGCGAAGGAGACTCGAGAGGAGGCATAGGTCGTCGCGTTAAGCGCCGATGTTGTGGAGGCGAGTCCGCTCAACAATAGGATCAGCCCGCCAATACCCCGCGGGAAGACCTGTTGCGCTACTTCCACAATCGCGACTTCCCCCTTCTCGCCCAGGTACTCATATGCTGCGAGATCCCCTGGCGGTGTGATCGCACCGACCGCTACGGTCCCCACCAGGATGTAGACGACAACCGCGACTGATATTGAGATAAAAATCGCTTTCGGGATATTTCGGATCGGGTCGAGCACTTCTTCGCCAGATTGAGCTATGATCTCATAACCTTCAAAGGCGATAAACGTGAACCCCATCGCGATGAAAACCCCGATAAGCCCCTCAGGTAAGAACTCCGTAGTAAAGCGGCTTTGCCAGCCATCCAAGCGCGACATCGCTAATGCGCCGAAAATGACCAATAGCCCGAGGATAACGATTTTGATCAGGGTAAGTGTATTTCCGACACGCGCCGTCTCTGAAGAACCTATGTAATTAATGATGGTGAATGTGAGAATGATGAGCGTCATGAATAAAAGCGAAAACTGGCTGATTGTCAGACCAAAAGTCGGTATCCCCGCAACATGGATCAATTCAGCAGCAAAGCGACCGAACGCTAATGCGTACAAGCTCCCTGCCACAGCCTGCGCAAACCAACTCATCCACCCGGAGACAAAGCCAGTGGTTCCACCGAGGGCTTCCTTGATCCACTGGTATCCGCCCCCAGCCCCTGGAAGAGCTGAGCCCAATTCCGCGTAGGACATTGCCGTGAGGGAGGTAACCAGCCCGTTGAGCAAAAATGCCAGAATCAAAGCCGGACCGGCGATCCCCGCGGCGATACCGGTGAGGACAAATATCCCCGCGCCGATCATCCCGCCGATCCCGATCATCGTTACGGTAAATAAGCTGAGTTCACGACTAAGCGTGACTTCGCCGGAGTCTGATGATGCTATTGGTGTCGTCTCCGCCATATCCAGGTCAATCCTTGATAAGTAATTCGCATAAGTTTACACCGTTTCAACAGTTTAATGAGAGAATTCGTGCAATAGAAATTCCTGATACCTATGGATAGATTCGGATGAATACCTCGCAGCGGCGCTTATTGTATACTCCCAAGACTAATCCGAGCTTAGAAGCAGAAAGTTTTACCTCCAATTGTATCGATCACCAGAAACCTGGAGACTCACATTGCGGAACCGAAATATTCTGCTTGTCTTTGTGGCGGCCACTACCATATTCTTCACGCTGCCTGCTGGCAGTATTATCCGTGATCTCCTCCCAGGAAATATCGGCAGCGCCTGGATCCTCTTTTCAGGTCGGATGACCACGCTTATCCTGAGTGCTGCGCTGGCCCTCACATTATTCCTTCTCTTCCGACTTAGAGGCAGCCACAGGATGGTCAACAACAGCGGGAACGAGATCCTTTAGGGCTACATAGCTTGCACCAGATCGATATCTGTGTCATCGAATCTGACTTCAATTTTGAGATTTAGCGATGAGAATCTTTGAGAAGCAATTGGAACACCTCATTTCACTTCTCGTTCTGGTGTTCGGAGTCTACTGGGCAAGCGGAGATGAAGGTATCCTATCTGGCAGCCTGTTCGGGATGGCTACCGCCTTCTGGTTTTGGTTGGCGATCATCATTCCTATCGTTCACCAAGTCTTCGTTTGGATCACTTGGCGTGCAGAATTATATTATTCGACAATCACGCGCACTATCGGCGGCCGAGGGTTCCTCTATTACTCGGTTGTTTTTATGACCCTTCTCGTTGCACGCCCCATCGTTATCAGCATTCTCGCCAGCTCGAATCAGGGAAGTTTACACACAGACCTGAGAATCCTACACGTGATCGCCCTGGTGCTGCTCGTTCCGATCCTCTATTTGTTCTACAGTTTGGTGAAGTATTTTGGCGTGAAGCGGGCTTTGGGGATCGATCACTT
>SOIH01000118.1 GCA_004376895.1 Anaerolineales bacterium
TCAGGAAGCACTGCCTCCGGTCGCAGGCGCAGCCTGTGCTTTGAGGTTTGCGCGTTAAATCTCCCGCAGGGTACAAAAAGCTGCGTGAGGGTGAGTTGGCTAATGGGCTTGAAATACGTTAGAGGCATGATGGATTTGTAACGATGTCAAGTTCAAGTAAGTGGTAGCGGATGCCATCACAGCGGTTCGTGACGTTCATTGGTTTTGCTCCTTTAACACGTTGAATGAATGAGTTGTGATCCGGGGGTGGCAGCCCCAACGACAACCTATCCAACGAACAGGCTCCGACGCCTGCCGCGTCTTAGTTAACGAATTGCAACATATCATCCCGTAATCGTGTAGTAATGTATAGGCATGGAAAATCCCTCCGACCGGAGCCTTGTACTCCGTACGAAGCGTGGTGAGCTGGAGGCATATGGTGACTTGGTCCGACGCTATCAGGGCTCAGTCTTCAACGTATGCTATCGCATGTTGGGAGATCCGCATGATGCGGAGGATTTAACCCAGGAGACTTTTATTCGCGTGCATTCTCGTCTTGACTCCTTTGATTGTGATCGCCCCTTTATCCCATGGGTGCGGAGGATCGCAGTGAATCTTTGCCTGAACTATATCAACCGAAATCGGCGTTATGTATTACCGCTGAATGACGAGTTTGAACCGTCCGTTTCTAGGGAACGAAGCCCTGAGCGAGCTCAGGAAGATCATGAACGGAATGCATCGTTACGTCAGGCAATATGTTTGCTGCCGGCGCATTATCGAGCCGTGATCGAATTGCGGCACTTCCAGGAACTGAGTTATTTGGAGATATCAAAAGTATTGAATATCCCACTCAGTGATGTGAAGAGTCATCTTTTTCGGGCTCGCAAATCCTTAGCACAAAGGTTATCAACGGATGTCTGAAGATCGTAAGACTCATCTTGATGAATGGTCTTTGCAAGAGTATTTGGATGATGTACTCGCAGAGGACAGTCGTGAGAGGCTGGAAGTGCACCTTGTGGAATGTGATGACTGCGCCACAAAGTTCGCGAGCTTGAAACACCTTTATTCAGAGATGGAGCGCCTGCCGGATGAGCCGTTGGCGCACGATCTCTCAGCGAGGGTCATCCGCTCCCTTACGCTGAAGGAGGATAGAAAGCCTCACTTGCACCGGGTATTGGCGGCTCAGCTTGCAGCCGCCATCATCGTGCTCCTCGCCATCTGGCCAAGAATCTCTCTTGAACTTGGAGGCAGGTATTCCCTTGTGCAGCTCCTCGAACCACTGCGAAAATTCGCGGAGCTATCCACACAGGGAATCCTTCTCGTGAGAGAGTTCCTCAACTGGATTTATGCTTCGTGGACCACCACACTTTCCATGCCGGCGATAGATTGGCCGATCACGGGACTTTCGCTCGCCTTGGCGGTCGGGGCGATGACATTGCTCTGGCTGTTGGGTAATGGACTTCTGCTCCGGGAGCCAGCGAATGGTCATATTCAGCAGTGAGGAACTCTCGTCATTTGCAGCCGAAGTGCTATTAGGAAAAGCAGGAATTAGCTTTGACCATTACTTACTAACACAAACATCAAAGGAAATCTTAAGGAGGCATACACAATGAATGAACCGAATCTTCTTCTTATGCTGGTGGTTTTGATAGGCTTCTGCCTGGTTGCGTTCTTTATCACCCTCGAAGCGCTTTTCGGAGAGCTGGTAGGAGGTATTACGCGATCGGCAAAGGAAAAACCGGGCAAAGCCTTTTGGGTCGGATTGGTCAACACGGTCTTCTTGATTGCGATTGCGATGGGCTTGATGAGCCTGGCTGAAATCTCTGTATTTGGCCTTGTGCTTGCTGTGCCAGGATTCGCCGTCGGTATTTTCGTCGCCGCGGGTATAGTTTTTGGCCTCGCAGGGATGGTGCGCTTGACCGCAGGGCTGGTGTTCCCGGGAAAAGAGGGGTGGAAGTCGCAAGCTTCAGGTGCCGGGGTGTTAATCCTGGCTTGCTTGGTGCCCTATATTGGCTGGTTCGGTCTTTTCCCCTATCTCAGTTTGCGTGGATTTGGAGCTTTTATCCTTCATCTCATGGAGCTCTACCGTGCGAACCGTATAAAGAAGCAGGAGGCGTCACTAGCCTGATTTGAGATTGCTAGACCTGAAGAAGTGCGTGCTTGATCCTTCAGAGCCAAGAGGTCGAAGTATTCGAAGACCGCCTCGAACGACATGAGAGCATGTCCCCGGGGCGGTTCTTTTCTTCATATAATTTGCGGTTCTGATTGAGCAGGTTTATGGCGCGGCGCTTGCGGTATGGGCAGCATATCCTTCTACGGGTTGGGTTGATCTTGATCCCAAGCGAGGAATGCTTCAAGTATCTTCAAGTTCTGCCACAAATCGGTATCCTCATGATTGGTCAGTTCAATATCGACTGCTGCGATGCCTTGCAGTGAAGCCCAGTCGATGAGTTGACCGGTGTACTGGCAGCCAGTCTCAATTGGCGGGTAGGGGTAATCACTCACATTTGAGATGGCTTCCGCAAGGCTGATGGAAGCGGGATCCGGCGGCTGACCACCGGGGAAAATGCCCAGCACTGCGCTGTGGTAGGAGATCAACGATTCGATCTGGTATGTCAATAAGAAATTCATCAAAGTACGCGTTTCGGGTTCGGAAGCAGGATGGCTCCCACCTGAAACGTAGGTGTAGGTCCAACAACCCTCTAGAGGCCAGGTTGACTGCCAGTATGCAGGCCAGTTACGGTTAAGGTCAACGAGGTTCTCGTTGGCTCGGCCTTTATAACTATCCGATCTAGCTTCTCCATCGGGGTTAAGCGAGCGCAGGATGTACAGCGTGACTTTGGTTGGAATCAAATCCGGTTTCGCCGTGAGGACCTGGATCAGTTCATCTGCAAGTCGGATAGTGTTCCCTTCATAGCCGCCATGAATTCCGGCGACGATCATCCTCTGAGAATCGCCGGAACCGAATTGGAAGACCTCCAGATCCCGACCGGCAACGGAAGTGCCGATGGCGATTGGGCCGCGGAAGAATGGGCTTGGTGTCGGTGTAGCTGTTGGGGAAGAAGCCGGGGTGGGGGTTGCGACAGGCAGGTGAAGCGGCGTCGATTCCTGGGGAATTTTTGGATGAGAGTTCTGTTCGAGTTGTGCAAGCACAGTGGTGGAGGTAGGGAGGGGAGCCGATTGTATGCTTGAACACCCGCTGATCAGAAGGATGGAAAGCGTGATCACCATGGCCAGGAGATTACAGGCCGCATTTTGTGTTAGATGGCATGGTATGCAATCAGGTGAGGCAGTTTGAGTAGAAGTCGATATCATCATATACTCTCTTTTTAGCATAGAAACTGCGAGATGTCTTCTCGCTGTCATGGACTCAGGTTCCCAAAATCGCGATTAATCTTTCTCCATCTTAACTTCACTAAGTGCTTACAAAATCCCTTCGATCCAGGTTAATGGTAGTCAAATCATTGGCCCTTTGCTACAATTGACGAGGTTAGCGTGATCGTTCTCTTTGACTGAGACATTAATGCCTCTAAAGACTGGAAGCTTACTCCGCCATCGTTATCGCATAGAAGGTATCTTGGGCCAAGGTGGTATGGGGGCTGTATATAAAGCCTTCGATATCAACCTCGGCGTCGCTGTCGCGGTGAAGGAAAACCTCTTCACGACGGAAGAGTATGCGCGCCAATTTCGCCGTGAGGCAACCATCCTGGCCAGTCTGCGTCATCCCAATATGCCGCGCGTCACGGATCACTTTGTAATCGAGGGTGAGGGACAGTATCTGGTAATGGACTTTATCAAGGGGGTGGATTTACGTGAGCGACTCGAGAAACAAGGATCGATCTCTGAGGAGGAGGCACTGCCGTGGTTCCTCGAGACCTGCGATGCGCTAGCTTACCTGCACAGTCGGAATCCTGCGATCCTGCATAGAGATCTCAAACCCGGCAATGTCAAGATCACGCCAGATAATCGGGCAATGCTCGTTGATTTTGGTTTGGCGAAGATTGTTGAAAAAGGGAATGCAACGACGACCGGGGCGAAGGCGATGACGCCGGGATTTTCGCCGCCCGAGCAGTATGGAACAGGGAAAACTGATTCGCGCACCGATGTGTATTCACTGGGCGCAACTTGCTATGCTGTTTTAACAGCAACGATACCTGAGGACTCACTAGAACGGGCGATGGGGCGTGATGAATTAACCCCCATTCGGAAACGGAACCCTAAGGTAAGCATCGCGCTTGGGGATGTGATATCCAAGGCGCTTGCTGTAGAACCATCAAAACGGTATCAATCCATCGCCGAATTTGCTTCAGCACTGCAGTCGGCATCTCGATCCAGGTACCCGACAGTAATTCGTGATTATCATAATCTGCAGCAAACTGTGGTTCCGACAGCCGTTGATGATACGGATGGTACAGAACCCGTAATCTCTCGTCGAATTCGAAAACGTAGCATCCCTAAATTATTAGTCGCTGGTTTAGCTGCGATAGCTGTTCTGATAGGGGTGTTCGTAACAATCCCTGATCTTGGTTCGAAGCTGGTCGGGATCTTATCTCAACCTGCTTCCGCTACTTCTGATGGGGGCGAAACGATTGATCCTGGCGCTTCACCAACTCAAATTCTTGCTGTCCTTGCTGCGTCTTCAACACCGACATTGGCCGGGACGGACACGCCGTCTGCGGTTGCAGGTGAGGCGACAGCGACACCGTTTCCGCTGCCTACGGCGACGTCTACAGGCGGCGGGCTCGGTCAAATTGCATTCGCTTCCAACCGAGATGGTCAAGCGCAAGTCTATCTTATTAATATTGACGGAGAAGACATTACACAACTTACGAATAAAGGAGAGGGAGCTTGTCAGCCGGCCTGGTCACCAGCGGGTGATAAGCTTGTCTTCACTTCACCTTGCCGCGCTAACCAGGAGCAATATCCGGGATCGAGTTTGTGGCTGATCGAGGTCGACCCCCTCGGCAATGCATCGGATCCTAGACAATTGCACACGGCTCCTGGGGGCGACTACGATCCTGCCTGGGATCCAAACGGCAATCGCATTGCTTTCACATCACTCCGGACCAATCGCCCACAAATCTTCACCATGGATCTTGACGGCGAGAATATCAAGAATCTCAATGACGATCTGGCCTACAACCGCCTGCCTGAGTGGTCGCCTACGGGGGCTCAAATAATCTTCGCGAGCTCACTAAGTGGGATAACTGAACTCTGGATCATGCCCGCTCAAGGGGGTGAGGCCGAGAAGTTCTCTGCAGGCGACACACAACGAGACACACACGCGGCATGGTCACCGGATGGCAGTATTGTCCTGTACCAGCGTGTTGTGGGCGGGCTCTCTAGACTGGTCGTGGCGCCGTTCGAAGAAGCGGGGTATCGAGTAATCAGGGTTTGCCCTGAAGGACCACTTGCGTCACAGCCCATGGCGGAGCCAAGCTGGTCCCCGGACGGGCAGTGGATTGTGTTTGAAGCTTGGCCAGATGGTGAAAATCACAATATCGCCATCATCAGCGTGAACTGTACGAATTACGGGGAGATAATATCTGACCCGCTTTTGGATTTCGACGCTGCCTGGCGTCCTTCCCCTTGAATTTTCCGCTTGAATCTTTAAAACTGACATTCGTCTGGTTTTTTTAAATTAGGATAAGTGTCAGGTAGTCCAAGGCACGTCCGTACTTGAAGGTTGTCTGTTTTTTAGACCATAATCAGTGTGCAGAGATGGTAAAGATACCTACTCTCACGGCTCGTAGAAGGTTGGATTGTGTGTCTTCACCGATCTACTTTAGTACAGGAATTTAAAAGGAGTGGAATATGACGGCAAAGATCATTGACGGAAAAGCAATCGCGGCTGAACTTCGCGAAGATGTCGCCAAAGGTGTGAAGGAATTAATCGCTGCAGGAGGCACTAAACCAGGGCTGGCCACAGTGCTTGTTGGTGATAATCCGGCATCCCATACCTACGTGCGCATGAAACGTAAAGCTAGCGCAAAGGCAGGTATTGAATCTTTTCACCATGAACTGCCCGACGACACTTCCCAGGAAGAAGTCGAGAAACTAGTTCAAATGCTGAATGCAGATCCCAAGGTGCACGGAATCCTTGTCCAGCTTCCACTTCCGGCAGGTTTAGATGAGGAGCAGGTTCTGCGAACGATCAGCATCGAAAAGGATGTCGATGGTTTCCACCCAGTGAACATAGGGCGTCTGGCACAGAAGGGCCGCGAACCGCTCTTTGTCCCCTGCACCCCGGCTGGATGCTTGATCCTGCTGGAGAAAGCGGGAGCGCAGATAGAGGGAGCAAATGCAGTTGTTGTAGGCCGATCGAACATCGTCGGTATGCCAGCCGCACTGCTGTTGGTGAAAGCCAACGCTACAACCACAATCTGCCATTCCCGCACGAAAGATCTACCCGCTGTCTGCCGCGAGGCGGATATCCTCATTGCCGCCATCGGTAGGGCAGAGATGATCCGTGGTGATTGGATCAAGCCCGGTGCATACGTAATTGACGTCGGTATGAATCGCGTTGATGATCCCAGCCGCGAGAGGGGGTATCGCCTGACGGGTGATGTAGCCTTCGACGAGGCCATGGAAGTCGCAGCAGCCATTACCCCCGTTCCTGGCGGTGTTGGCCCAATGACCATCGCCGGTTTGCTCGCTAACACACTCCGTTCTGCTCAACGCACTTTGCCCTGAGCGCGAATCGTATATAAAAAGTACTCGCCGGCCTATTAATGGGGCGGCGAGTTTGCTTTAAGTGTGACAATTATCCGCTCTGGCTATGTTGTCTGACAATTGACGCACTTAAGCGGTGATGATAGACTCGCCATGTCACTCCCGGGAGGGCTGATGGCGACGCTATTAATCCGTAATGCCACGCTTCTAGTCACGATGGATGGTCAAAGGCGTGAGATCCCAAATGGGGGTTTTTACGCTGAAAACGGCTGGATCAAGCAGGTCGGTCCTACGGATGAGCTTCCCAAGAAAGCCGATGAAATCCTGAATCTCGATGGACATATCGTTCTCCCAGGTTTGGTCAATACACATCATCATCTGTACCAAACACTCACACGTGTTATTCCTCAAGCGCAGGACGCTGATCTTTTCAGTTGGTTAAAAACTTTATATCCCATCTGGGCCGGACTCACCCCGGAAGCTATTCGTGTATCCACCCAGTTAGGTCTGGCTGAACTGGCATTATCTGGCTGCACGACGGCGTCTGATCACCACTATATATTCCCGAACGACTGTCGACTCGATGATCAGATCGAAGCGGCTCAAACCATCGGCATACGCCTGCACGCCAGCAGGGGTTCCATGAGTCTGGGTGAAAGCCAGGGCGGGTTACCACCTGATGATGTTGTGGAGACGGAGGAGTTTATTCTCAGGGATACACAACGGGTGATCGAGACCTATCATGATCCCGATCCTGGAGCGATGACCAGGATCGTCGTTGCCCCTTGCTCGCCGTTCTCAGTTACGCCGGATCTCATGCGGGAGAGTGCAGCTCTTGCTAGATCTAGCGGCGTTCAACTCCATACGCACCTGGCGGAAACGTTGGATGAGGAATCATTTTGTGTAGACAAGTTTGGGCATCGCCCACTGGCATATGTTGAGATGCTGCATTGGACTGGGGAGGATGTCTGGTTTGCGCATGCCGTCCATATCAACCCCGAAGAGGTCAATCGGATGGCGGATGGCGGCATGGGTGTGGCGCATTGCCCATCATCCAACATGCGCCTCGCCTCAGGAATCGCGCCCATTCGCCGTTATTTATCTCGAGGGGTGAAAGTCGGCATCGGCGTTGACGGTTCCGCAAGCAATGATAGTTCTCATCTGATCGCAGAAGCACGTCAGGCATTGCTGCTCTCGCGGGTTGGAGCCGCTGTAGCTCCAGAGATCGATGGCGAGGAACCATTGCTAACTGCTCGTCAGGCTCTCGCTATGGCTACCGTCGGAGGGGCGGAGGTCTTGGGGAGGGATGATATCGGAGCCCTTCAAGATGGTATGTGCGCGGATTTCATCGCCATGAAATTAGACCGGGTTGATTTTTCGGGCGCACTTCACGATCCATTAGCTGCGATATTATTCTGCAATCCTGTGCAGGTCGATTACAACTATGTCCATGGCCGGCCGGTGGTTTCAGACGGGAAGCTTCAGACCGTCGAACTTCCATCGCTGATAGAGACCCATAATCGCGTGGCATTAAATCTAGCAAATAGGGATTGAGGTATTGAATCCACATCTTGCATTGGGAAAGAGAGAAATATGGACCCTAATGGTTTGAGCGAATTGAGCCGATCACTCGTCGATGTTGCAATGGGCAGAAAACCAGCGGATGTCGTCATACGCGGCGGCCGCTGGGTTTGCGTTCAGTCCGGGGAGATACTCCCAGGATTCTCCGTTGCGATTTTGGGAGAACGCATTGCCTTTGTGGGCCAGGACGCGAGTCATACCATCGGGTCTGAAACACAGGTAATCGAGGCAGAAGATCGATATATTGTCCCCGGCTTGTTGGATGGCCATATGCATGTTGAGTCGGGCATGATCACTGTTGGAGAGTTTGTGCGCGCGGTAGCTCCACGCGGCACAACAGGGATGTTCATCGATCCGCATGAGATTGCAAATGTCTTCGGGCTTGAGGGTGTGCGCCTCATGGTAGATGAGGCGGCTGTGCAGCCTATTCATGTGTGGGTCCAGGTCCCATCTTGTGTGCCATCCGCCCCGGGCTTGGAGACACCCGGTGCTGTGATCGGACCCGAGGAAGTTGCAGAGGCGCTGTCCTGGCCGGGGGTCATTGGGTTAGGCGAAATGATGAACTTCCCGGGGGTCTTCAACAGCGACGAGAAGATGCACCTGGAGATGGCGGAAACCCGCGCTGCAGGAAAGGTCACGGGAGGTCACTATGCCTCGCTCGATCTGGGAACGCCGTTCCATGGTTACGTTGCCGGGGGGCCGGAAGATGACCACGAGGGAACCCGAATGGAGGATGCACTCGCGCGTGTTCGCCAGGGTATGAAAGTGATGATGAGGCTCGGGTCAGCGTGGCACGACGTAGCGAGTCAGGTGCGAGCTGTTACGGAAGAGGGTCTCGACCCTCGCCATTTCCTCCTGGTCACTGATGACAGCCACTCCGGGACCTTAGTGAATGATGGGCACATGGATCGTGTTGTGCGGCACGCAATCGAGCAGGGTCTGGAGCCGATCACCGCTATACAGATGGCGACACTCAACACCGCGGAGCATTTTGGCATCGCCGGCGATATCGGACAGATCGCTCCCGGGCGGTATGCAGACATCCTGCTAGTAGGTGAGCTGGAATCCTTTGATATTGATATGGTCTTTGCACGTGGCCGGCTCATCGCGGAGGAAGGTGAACTCCTGGTGGATATCCCCGATTTTGTATATCCACCTGAAGTGAAAGCCTCCGTCCGCCTTGGAAAAGAACTAAGCGCAGACGATTTTTCTGTCCATGTCGCAAAAGATGGTGTGTTTACAGTTAACGTCATCGGAGTCATTGAGAACCAGGCTCCGACACAACATCTTAAAATGGAGATGAAGGCAGAAGGTGGAGCGATCGCGGTTGATATCAAGCAGGATCTTACCAAGGTCGCACTCGTAGAGCGGCATCAGGCGACGGGTGAAGTTCAAGTAGGGTTTGTCCACGGTTTTGGGTTCGATCGCCCCTGCGCCATCGCCTCAACCGTAGCGCATGATTCTCACCATATGATCGTCGTCGGGACAGATGAGGCTGATATGGCCCTGGCCGCCAATCGGCTTGCGGAAGTAGGCGGCGGTCAGATCGTTGTTCGCGAGGGGGAAACTGTCGCCTTGGTGGAGCTGCCGATCGCGGGCTTGATGTCGGAAGAACGGGCTGAGATCGTCGCCGAGAAGGCTGAACGCGTTCTCGATGCTTTTAAAGAATGTGGCTGTAAGCTGAATAATGCCAATATGCAGCTCAGCCTTCTGGCACTCGTTGTTATTCCCGACTTGCGTATCTCCGACAAAGGTCTCGTTGACGTCAACCGCTTTGAGGTTATTCCTGTGGTGGAAGGTGGGGAGTAGGCTATCCGAAGATCGGTCCCTCGAGGCCGACAACGCGAGTGAAGAAATGAGTGGAATGGAAATACGAGAAGAAACGAAACGCCGCCCTCTTTACCAAAGAACGGCAGATGCTCTTTCTGAGATCCTTGAGAGCGTCGAGCCAGGGACATACCTTCCGTCTGAACCAAAGTTAGCCCGCAGCCTTGGGGTTTCACGCGCCACGCTGCGCGAGGCGATGCGAATCTTCGAGCGGAAAGGGAGGATCGTACGCCGCCAGGGCGTAGGTACGTATGTGACTCAGCTACCTCATGTGATCGACACCGGGATCGAAACCCTGGAGAGTATCGAGCGGCTAGCCGATCGGATCGGCCTTGCTGTCGAGACGGGGGACCTAGAAATCCGTAAACGGACTGCGACAGAGGAAGAACTGAAGCGATTCAGATGGGAAAATGGCCTTCCGTTGGTCGAAATCTCGCGAGTGATCCTTGCTGAAGGCAGACCTGTCGCCTTCCTTATTGACATTCTTCCGGAAGAACATCTGCCTGCGGATATCAAATCGGGTAAATTCCGGGGTTCGGTCCTCGATGTCTTGCTTCAGCGAGATGAACCTGAACTGTGGCAATGTCTAACAGATATCACCGCAGTATCGGCCTCGCCGGAGGTAGCCCGTCACCTGAAGATTCAGCGGGGGGATGCATTACTGTTCTTCGAGGCTTGGCTATATTCAAAAGAAGGAGAAGTTATCGACCACACATACAGTTATTTCTTGCCTGGCACCTTTCGCTTTTATATAAACCGTCGGGTGCCCTTAGAGTGAAGCAGAAGGGGTTTCTAAAATAATGGGTTTATAAACCCACGAATATTCGATCATCGAAATTGAGGAGGAGTAGATTCATGCGCAGCTTTTCAGGACGAGACATACTTTCCTTAAAAGGATTTGAGAGGGAAGAGTATTTCCGAATTTTCGAAGTGTGTGACCGTTTGGCGCCGTTTGCGCGCGATAGACGCAATACAGATTTGCTCTCGGAGAAAACGCTTGTTACAGCTTTCTATCAACCCAGCACCCGAACCCGTCTGGCTCATGAAGCAGCGATGATCCGCCTGGGCGGGCAAGTGACGGGTTTTGCCGATGCAAAAATGACCCGTGCAGGGGATTTTTATCGAGAGTCCATCAAGGACACTGTGAAAATGCTGGAGTTCTATGGTGATGTGATCGTGATGCGGCATTTCGAGCAGGGTGCGCCGCATGAGGCCGCGAAATGGGCTTCTATTCCGATCATCAACGGCGGTGATGGCTGGGGGGAACACCCGACTCAGATTCTCACCGACCTTTACACCGTTCATCAGGAGAAAGGCCGTCTCGATGGACTCCGCTGGCTGGCTGTTGGCGATATGCGCATGCGAACGATGCACTCATTAGCCTATGGTCTGACCCAATTTGATTGTCCGATCACTTTCGTATCCCCCCCTGAGATGTCTCTCACGGATGAATTTAAAGAAGAGCTTAAACAATTCAGTCTCGATTTCACTGAGGCAGAGCATGTGGAACAAGCGATAAGTGAAGCAGATGTAATCTTGGTTGAGCCGGTCGTCCAGCCGGATTACACCAAATCCCGTGACGAACGAGACGGTGATGTCGGCTTGACACCCGCGAATTACAAGATCACGCGTGAATTGTTATCCAGTAAAGCCAAGTCGGATGCAATTCTATTGCACTCCCTGCCGCGGATGGATGAGATTCCTCCCGATGTTGACGGCACACGTTGGTCTCGTTACTGGTTGGAAGCGTTCAATGGTGTGGTCATGCGCATGGGGCTGCTGGCATCCGTCCTCGGCGCAATGGAATGAGGGTGTCGATTATCGGAAGCAAGAGGAACGAAATAGATTGAGTCGAATAGCTGGTGAAGATAATAATTTGAGAGGTGAGTACAAACACCCTTGCTAAATCAGGAGACTCGATGATACATAAAGCTCACCTCACGTCTGAACATGGGCGTAATTGACCCACAACTAAACGATAGGAGATGAAATATCCATGCAAACAGATCTACGTGGAAGGGACCTCATTGGTGATCTCGATTTTACCCGCGAGGAGGTCGAGACCGTTCTGGATGTAGCGTTTGATCTCAAGCGCAAGCGCGCGCTTGGAGAACCCCATCCTTACTTGAGAGATAAGGTCCTGGCGATGTTGTTCTTCTTCTCGAGCACCCGCACACGCGGTTCGTTTGAGGCGGGGATGGCTCAGTTGGGAGGGCATGCTGCTTTTATCGAATCGCGGACAACCCAGATTTCTCACGGAGACACAGAGAAGGAGATGGGGGAGATCTTTGGCCGTTATTTCGATGGCATCGCGATCCGGCACGTCGATTGGGGGATCGGGAACCGGTATCTAAATCTGGTCGCTGAGGCCTCGCGCGAGCCCGTCCTCAACATGCAATGCGAGTTCTACCATCCATTCCAGATTCTGGCCGATCTCATGACGATCATCGAGAAAAAAGGCAGGGATTTGCGGAGGAAGAAGATGGTAGTCTCCTGGGCATACGCATCCTCCTACTTGAAACCCGTTTCAGTGCCGCAGTCGCTCATCTTACAAATGCCCCGCTTTGGTCTCGATGTTGTTTTAGCCCATCCTCCGGAATTCAAATTGATGCCGGAGATCATGGATCAAGCGAAGGCCCAGGCGAAGAAATTTGGCACAGGGTTTGAGGTCGTCGATGATATGAATGAGGCGGTAAAAGATGCTGACATCGTCTATGCCAAGTCTTGGGGCCCTTTATTGACGACGACAGATCCCGAGGAAGGGAAGAAAATCCAGGATAAGTATAAAGACTGGATCGCGGATGAGAAGAAAATGGGGCTGGCCAAAGCCGATTCTATTTATATGCATCCCCTCCCCGCCGATCGTAACATCGAAGTCACGGATGGTGTTATCGACGGACCGCAAAGCGTCGTGTTCGACGAGGCAGAGAATCGTCTGCATGCGCAAAAAGCCGTCATGGCGTTAACGATGCGCTAGTTTGGAGGACTGTGAATGAGCAAATCAAGTGGAAGAAAAATTGCTATAGTCGCTGTTGGCGGCAACTCTTTAATCAAAGATAAGCAGCATAGAACAGTTCCGGATCAATATGCGGCGGCGGGTGAATCTATGACCCATATCGCCGGCATGATCGAAGCGGGTTGGGATGTTGTCATCACGCATGGCAATGGCCCACAGGTGGGCTTCATCCTGCGCCGGGCTGAACTTGCGCTGCATGAGCTTCACCCCGTACCCTTGGATTCATGTGGGGCTGACACGCAAGGCGCCATCGGCTATATGTTCCAGCGAGCGCTTTACAACGAATTCTTGCTGCGTGGGCTCGACAAGAAATCGGCAACAGTTGTTACGCAGGTCTTAGTCGACCGGAACGATCCTGCCTTTCAGAATCCAGCCAAGCCAATCGGTTCCTTCATGGATGAGGGGACCGCATCGGAACGGAGCAAGCAAGAAGGTTGGGCGGTCGTGGAGGATGCCGGTCGAGGTTGGCGGCGCGTTGTACCTTCGCCGTTACCTGTCCGCATCATCGAGCAGGATGCGATCCAGTCGTTGATCGAAGATGGTTTTGTGGTCATCGGTGTGGGTGGGGGTGGCATTCCCGTAGTTGAAGATGAGAACGGCGAACTCGTCGGGATTGAGGCGGTGATCGATAAGGACTTCGCCTCAGCACTGCTGGCAAACAACATCCAGGCGGATCTGCTTTTAATCTCAACAGCAGTAGAGAAAGTCGCGCTGAATTTCAATAAACCGGATCAGCAATGGATTGATCGGATGACTTTGGCTGAGGCGAAAAAGCATCTCGCCGATGGCCAATTCGGCGAGGGAAGCATGGAACCTAAGATTCGGGCTATTGTTGGCTTTCTAGAACGTGGTGGTAAGGAAGCCCTGATCACAGACCCTGTGAATATTGAGCTTGCTCTAGAAGGGAAAACGGGCACTCGAATTGTCACTTCATAAACCGCAGAAGGCGGATAAACCATAAAGGAGGTGGTTCATCGTAAAAACGAGCAATGTTGTCAGCCGAAACTCATTCAAGGAAACACTAAATTAGGAGGAGTTTGAGATGTCACGAAGTATGGCGTTACGCCTAGCTGTTCTCCTTGCCCTGTTGGCTCTGGCACTTACAGCCTGCGGTGGGGAAGAGGCACCGGAAGTTGTGGGCGGTTTCGAGATCCCAGTAGTGGAAGAAGGTATGTTCAATGTAGCCATGGTCCTGATTGGTCCTCACGACGATGGTGGCTGGTCCCAGGCGCACTTCGAAGGTTTGGAATATATCAAAGAGAATGTGCCGAACGTCCACATAGCCTATATCGAGAACGTGCCCGAGGGAGCCGACTCGGAGCAGATTATCCGCAGCCTCTCGCGGAAGGGCTTTGACCTGATCTTCGGTACTTCCTTCGGCTACATGGACCCCATGGAGACTGTAGCTGATGAATTCCCGGATGTTATATATATCCACATCAGCGGATACAAGTCGAACACAACCAACTTCGGTAACCTGTTCGGGGCGATGGAGGATATGAAGTTCCTGGGCGGTATGGTCGCCGGCGCGCGGGCTAAGCTGGATGGAAATCCCAAGCTGGGCTACATGGCCACATTCCCTATCCCCGAGGAGATTCGTCTCGGGAATGCCATTGCATTAGGGATGAAGCAAACCTGCCCGGAGTGCACGCTGGACGTGCGTTGGCTCAACACCTGGCATGATCCCATCATCGAGAAAGAGGCCGCAGCCTCGTTGTTCGATGCCGGTGCTCAGGTAGTGTTCACGGGTGCCGATACCCCTGCGGTTGCCGATGTAGCCCAGGAAAAGGGCAAATGGGGCGTCACCTATGACTGGTACGGCTCCTGCAAGATCGACGCCTGCCTGACCGCGCCCTACTGGGTTTGGGGACCGGTATATGCAGAGATCGCCGAGGGTGTGATCGATGGCACCTACGAAGTCGGCTGGCACTATTTCGAAGCAGACACGGGTGGCTTGGCTCTATTTGGCTTCATGGAGGGTGAGGAACTCACGCCTGGCATGAAAGATTTACCGCCTGAAGTCATTGAAGAGGTACGAGACCTGATGGCGCAGATGCTGGCTGGTGAGTTCGACCGTTTCGATCTCTTCTCCGGACCGATCATCGACAATCAAGGGAATGTGATCGTTCCTGAGGGTGAGCAGTTCCAGTACGCCGATATCGATCAATTCCCACCAGGTGCTCCCGGACTGGAGTGCGAGTACTGCATGTACTGGTGGGCTGACGGCATCACCGCAGAGCTACCTTCGCTCGAGTAATCTGTTCCCCCCATTTACTGTTGGGTCGGCGTTCTTGTCGGAGCGCCGACCCACAACTATAGACATTTAATCAAATTGCAAAGGTGGGAGGATGACTGAAAACGTTAATGCTGTGGAGATGAGGGGCATTTCCAAACAATTTCCAGGGGTCTTAGCGAATGACCAGGTTGATTTCACCTTGCGGTCTGGTGAGATCCACGCCTTGTTGGGCGAAAATGGCGCAGGCAAGAGCACGCTGGTGAATATCCTCACGGGCTTGTATAGACCCGATGAAGGTACGATCCGGGTTAATGGTGTGTATGTCGAGCTGCGCTCCCCTCGAGATGCCATCAACCATGGGATTGGCATGGTCCATCAACATTTTATGCTCGTACCCACTCAAACTGTGACGGAAAATATCCTCCTGGGCCTTGATGAACCGCGCTTCAATATGAATTTATCTCATTATGATCAAATCATCTCCGACCTCGGGGAGCAGTATGGTCTCCAGGTCGATCCACGAGCAAGAATCTGGCAATTGTCCGTTGGTGAGCAGCAGCGTGTGGAGATTTTAAAGATGCTATACCGCGGGGCGAATGTGCTCATCATGGACGAGCCGACAGCGGTCTTAGCTCCGCAGGAGATTCAAGAACTGTTCATGACACTTCGGTCCATGATTGCCGAAGGGAAATCAATCATCTTCATCAGCCACAAGCTCGATGAAGTCATGGCTATTGCAGATCGGATTACGGTCTTACGCAAAGGGAAGCTTAGCGCAGAGGGTTTACGCACAAAAGATATTTCGAAGCAGGACCTGGCGCGTGAGATGGTAGGTCGCGATGTACTCTTTCAATTGAATAAGGTCGAGCAGACTCCTGGAGATACTGTTCTATCTGTAGAAGGGCTCAAGGCGATAAATAATAAAGGTATTCAGGCTTTGCGAGGCCTATCCTTACACGTTGCGGCTGGTGAGATCGTCGGCGTAGCCGGCGTTGCTGGCAATGGGCAAACGGAGTTGGCTGAAGCTATTACCGGTCTTCGCCCGATCACAGAAGGAAAAGTGATTGTGCATGGGCAGACCATCATTGAAGGAATCATGTCAGGGCAACGCAGATCGAAACATGTAAGACAGGTGATCGATGCGGGCGTTTCACACATCCCTGAAGATCGAACCCATGTCGGCACTGCCCCTAACCTCAGCATCACTGATAACCTGATCATGAAGGGGTATCGGCAACCGCCGATCGCGAGAGGGTGGTCCATTGACAGCATTTCTGCAAATACGCGAGCGGAAACGCTGCGTGAAGACTATGACATTATTGTACCGACAATAGATACACCCGCACGCTTGCTCTCGGGAGGAAATCTTCAACGCTTGATTCTGGCGCGCGAGATCTCCTGTGAGCCGAAATTGATGATTGCAATGCAGCCCACGCGCGGGTTGGACGTTGGGGCGATCGAATCCGTTCAACGCTTGCTGCTCCAACAGCGTGAGAATGGCGCTGCGATCCTTCTAATCTCGGAGGAACTGGAAGAACTTATCTCGCTCTCGGATCGTATTTACGTGATTTATGAGGGAGAAATCATGGGTGAGGTGAGGGAAGCTGACCCTGAAACATTGGGCCTAATGATGACCGGAACTCGGCAGAAGGATCTGGTCGAGACAAGGAAGGTGAGTCAATGACGACCAAGCCTTCATTATTTGCTCAATACCGTGGTGGAGCACGGTTCCGTCTGCGGATGGAACCCCGCATGAAGCAACCGGGGTGGCTGGGATTAATCGTTTCGCTTGGTGCTGTAACCTTTGCATTGATTCTTGGCGGTATTGTGTTAATGCTCGTGGGAGGAGATCCCATCCGTGCCTATGCCTTCATGGCCAAGGCTGCCTTTGGTGGTATTGGCGTGTTCTCAGACACTTTGGTAAAAGCTACTCCGCTCATTCTCGTCAGTTTGGCGGCGGTTGTCGCTTTCAGGATGCGCCTGTGGAATATTGGCGCTGAAGGTCAATTCTACTTGGGTGCTTTCGGGGCAAGTTTAGTCGTGCTTACACCACTTCTTCCACCAGAGACTTCGCCATGGATAATGATCCCGGCGATGATGGTCATCGGTGCGCTCGCGGGCGCTTTATGGGGATTTATCCCTGGCTATTTGAAAGCGAAATACAACGTCAATGAAATCATATCGACGCTAATGATGAACTACATCGCTGTGGCGTGGAATAACTATTTCATCTTCGGTGTATGGTCCGAAGGTGGATTCCAGATGAGCCATCAGTTTCCCAAAACGGCCTGGCTGCCGCGACTGACGGATTACGCAGCCCAGGTGCCAACGTTTCGAGGGCTTACCATCCATCTAGGATTCGTCATAGCCTTGATTACCGCTGGGGTGGTGTGGTGGATCCTGTACCGCAGCCGGTGGGGGTATGAGATTCGCTTGATCGGAGACAACCCGCGCGCCGCTCGCTACGCGGGAATCAACATTGTGAGGAACACGATCTTGGTGATGATGCTTTCAGGTGCATTGGCGGGGTTGGGCGGCATGTTGGAGATCTCTGGAGTTGTACACCGCCTTCAGGGGGCGATCTCCTCCGGCTACGGCTTCACGGGGATCATCATCGCCTGGCTGGCGAAACTCAACCCTATTTTGGTCGTTCCGATTTCGATTCTCTTCGGTGGACTGCTCCTGGCTGGCAGGGAGATCCAACCATCAGGTATTCCAACGCTCATCCAGGGGATCATCCTGGTCTGTCTGATTGGAAGTGATTTTTTGTTCCGCAATCGGATAAGGCTTGTACAAATCGGGCAGGAGGCGTAAACATGGATCCAATCATCATCCTGCAAGCTGGCGTCGCCTCCGGAACGGTTCTTCTATTCGCTACCATCGGGGAGCTCTTCACCGAGAGGTCTGGGATATTGAATCTTGGCCTTGAGGGGATGATGCTCATCGGCGCCATGAGCGCTTATAAAACAGCCTTGGCGACAGGTGATCCCTGGCTTGGAATGTTCGTCGGGATGCTTTTCGCAGGCCTGCTGAGCCAGGTCCATGCACTAATCACGATCCAGTTCCAGGCTGACCAGGTTGTAAGCGGCCTGGCCCTGACCTTCCTCGGAACAGGCCTGAGCCTGGTTTTCGGCGAGGGGTTAAGCAAGGCTGGGGCGGTTGCCCTTTTACCCTCGTTTAGCATCCCAGGTCTGGTGAGCATTCCTTTTGTTGGCCCTATCATGTTTGAAAACCAAAGCGTGATGGTTTATCTGGGGTATCTGCTGGTTCCTCTCGCCTGGTATTACATCAACCGCACACGGCCGGGGCTGCATCTGCGAGCGATTGGTGAGTATCCGGCAGCCGCGGATGCCTTGGGTATCAACGTAAACCGCTTGCGCTATTTCTATGTATTGGTCGGCGGGATGCTCGCAGGTGTTGCCGGGGCGACGATCAGCCTGGCTGTTTCTCCGGGGTGGTTCAGCCATCTCACCACGTCCGGCCAGGGGTGGATCGCCATCGGGTTGGTGATTTTTGCACAGTGGGATCCGATTCGCGCAGCCGGAGGATCTTACGCTTTCGGCGCTCTCCGTCGAATGATCCTTGATATCCAGGGACCGTTGAAGATTTTCGGCCTTCGGAATCCCTTCTATTACAACCCTTATTGGGGATTTTTCCTGCAGATGCTGCCCTATGCATTTACCATCGTCGTCCTCGTGATTGGCTCACGCGAGGCGATCCGCAAGCGCATGGGCGCTCCTGCAGCGCTGGCCTTGCCATATATCCGCGGTGAACGAGGGCTGTAGATGGCGGACTTTACAGGCTATCGCTGTTCCATCTGTGGTCAGGAGTTCAGGCCAGACGATATTCAATATACCTGCCCGCATGACGGCGGGAATCTAGACGTGATCCTGGATTACGATAGGATTCGTCGCGATGTCTCACCCGGTGACATCAGACATTCGCCGGAATCTTCCATCTGGCGATATTTGCCACTCCTCCCGGTACAAGACCCAGGGCATCTAGGGACTCCGTTGAGGGCAGTGGGTTGGACGCCGCTCTTTGATTTGCAGCCGATCGCTGGGAAATTAGGTCTTGGGAAACTCTGGTTGAAGGATGATGGGCGAAACCCCACCGCTTCTTTTAAAGACCGCGCCAGCGCCGTCGCCGTTGCCCGTGCGCAGGAGATCGGTGTGGATGTAATCGTTACAGCTTCAACCGGCAACGCCGGCGCGGCGCTGGCAGGCATGGCGGGAGCGGCAAAGATGCCCGCCGTTATACTCGCCCCGAAGACGGCTCCACCGGCAAAGATCGCGCAGCTCCTGATCTTCGGTGCACGTGTGGTCCTCGTCGAAGGCACCTATGATGATGCCTTTGATCTCACCATTCAGGCGGCGGAGCGCTTCGGCTGGTATTGCCGAAATACGGGTTTCAACCCGTTCACGGCCGAGGGAAAGAAGACCGCAGCTTTCGAAATTTGTGAGCAATTATCGATTGAAAGCGATGAAAAGAGCTCCAGAAAGGCGCGATGGCCCACGCCGGATGCTGTTTTCGTATCCGTTGGTGATGGGAACATCATCTCCGGTCTGCATAAAGGATTTAAGGATTTGTATGAATTGGGTTGGATAGACAAGATCCCGCGGCTTTATGGGATCCAATCTGAAGGATCGGCCGCGATTTATAACGCCTTCCAGGCTGGCTCGGAGGATATCCAACCGGTGAGTGCAACTACCCTGGCGGATAGCATCTCGGTGGACTTGCCACGGGATGGTCTACGCGCCTTGCGAGCCGCAACGGAAACCGGCGGAGCTTACGTAGCAGTTCCAGATTCCGCCATTTTAGATGCGATTGCAGAGCTTGGTCGAGATGCGGCTGTATTCGCCGAACCCGCAGGAGCGGCTGCATATGCCGGGCTGTTAACCGCAGTTGAGAAGAAGCTCCTTGCAGAGGGAGACCGTGTCGTTGTGCTGAATACCGGCAATGGGTTGAAAGACGTGGCCCGGGCGATGGATGCCGCCGGTGAGCCGCTTGTAATTGAACCGACACTCGAAGCACTCCAAAGTGCTTTGGATGCCGGGGTGAAGTAGAACGGCGGAGGATGAAGAGTATGACGGAATCCGAGATCAACTTCTCTGTCGCAGTGCCAGTCTATAACGAAATCGAGTCGCTTCCGGAACTCTACAATCGGGTGAAGGCGGTATTGGATGACCTCGGTGAGCCATGGGAGCTTATTCTCATCGATGACGGATCGACGGATGGCTCCTCGGAGTGGATCGAAGCGATAAGCAAAGAAGATCCGCGTGTGAAACCGTTGATTTTCGCCCGGAATTTTGGGCATCAAATCGCCGTGACCGCGGGGATGGACTTCAGCCAGGGCCGCGCCGTGATCATCATGGATTCTGATTTGCAGGACCCGCCTGAGGTCATCTCCGATTTGATTGAGAAATGGCGCGAGGGCTATGAAATTGTGTACGCCGTGCGCACGGAGCGTGAGGGCGAAACCTGGTTTAAGAAATCAACAGCAGCCTTGTTTTACCGCTTGATCAACCGCATCACCGATGTTGAGATCCCGCTGGATACCGGGGATTTCCGGCTGATGGACCGGCAGGCTGTCGATGCGCTGACTCAAATGGGTGAGAGGCATCGCTTCCCTAGAGCCATGGCTGCGTGGGTTGGCTTCCGCCAGACCGGTGTGCCGTATAAACGCGCTGTGAGATTCGCTGGAGAGACGAAATATCCGTTTCGCAAAATGCTGCGGCTGGCGCTCAATGCCATCACAGGTTTTTCCTACTTTCCGCTCCAGATCGCGACATACTTGGGCTTTTTCGCCGCGGGGGTGAGTATTGTCGCCATACCCATTGTGATTGCGTTTAGACTGGTTGGAAACCAGGCGTTTTTTGGCCAGGCAACAACCTTGATCGCGGTATTATTTCTTGGAGGCGTACAGTTAATATCTCTTGGGATCCTCGGCGAATACATCGGTCGGATTTACGATGAAGCTAAAGGCCGACCGCTCTATATCGTGCGGAAACCCATCAGTTTAGAAAACAAAAAATCATCCGAAGGAAGGTAACACGAAACATCATGATTGATCTCACAATTAATAAAGATAGGCTGGAGCAAACCATCGAGAGAATTCGGGAGCGCAATTTCATCATCCCAACTTTTGCGCAGATGAAAGCCCCAAGCATGATCCCTGATTCAATTAAAGAGAAGCTTCGTTCACTCGAGCTTTGGGATGTGACGCCAGAGAATCTCTTTCGTATTACCTGGAAGAATGAACCCACTCCGAAAGGTGGCGGTTACGGAGGTGTGAACTATCTGGAGATCCCGAGTTCACTAACCGGTGTGGATGCGCGTATCATCGCCCTGGTTGGAAAATGGATGCCGACGGGATCGCATAAGGTCGGTGCAGCATTCGGCTGCCTTGTGCCACCACTTGTGACGGGTCAATTCGATCCGACAACTCAGAAAGCAGTCTGGCCCTCGACAGGAAACTATTGTCGGGGAGGAGCATACGATTCATCCCTGCTGGCTTGTGAGTCGATCGCCATTCTCCCGGAGGGTATGAGCCAAGAACGTTTCGATTGGCTGTCGAATATTGCTGGAGAGGTCATTAAGACCCCCGGCACGGAGTCCAATGTAAAGGAAATCTTCGATAAATGCTGGGAATTGAGGTCATCAGGTGAAGATTTGATGATCTTCAACCAATTCGACGAATTCGGTAACTACCTCTGGCACTATGAAATCACGGGACATGCGATGGAGGAAGTGCTTAAAAAAGAGCTTCGCCAAAATGACAACTACGCTGGGGTTGTGCTAACCACAGGGTCGGCAGGGACGATCGCCTGCGGGGATTATTTGAAGCAGATCTTCCCGACAAGCAGGATTGCTGCTGGTGAAGCCTGGCAGTGCCCAACCTTACTCGAGAACGGTTTTGGAGAACATCGCATCGAGGGCATCGGTGATAAACACGTTCCCTGGATCCACAATGTGAAGAACACCGATATGGTCATCGCGTTGGACGATAACGTGATTGTCAACCTGGCCCGTCTTTTCAATGAGCCAGCAGGGCATAAGTACCTGGTTGAAAAAGGGGTACCCGAGGCTTTCATTGAGAACCTGGAGCTGCTTGGCTTTTCCAGCATCGCCAACCTCGCAATGGCGATTAAGTTTGCTAAGTACTATGAGCTGGGCGAAAACGACATCGTGCTTACAGTCTTTACCGATTCCATGGAACTCTATCAAAGCCGATTGAAGGAGATGCATGAAGAATTTGGTAAATATCAGGAGAAGGAAGCTGCAGCCCACTTCGCCCGTGATCTGCATGGGCTAAAAACGGACCACATGCTGGAAACTCGTTATACAGACCGACGCAGGATCCATAACTTGAAATACTACACATGGGTCGAGCAGCAAGGTCGGACCTACGAGGAAATCATCGCCCAGTGGCACGATCGGGATTATTGGACCTCGATCCAGGCGCTTCTACCAAAGATAGATCAATTGATTGTTGAGTTCAACGAGCGTGTTGGATTGATATAAAAACGTTTTTTCAAAGGGGACCCTTGTTGTGAAGGAAGGCGGATGTCCCATTCCATCGTCAGAACGGAGTGTGGAACATCCGCCTGTTTTTTCTCGGGCATAATTGGTTGTGACCTTTACTTGGTATCCTGGAGACAGCCTGTCTCCTTACCTAACCTATATTGGGCGAGATGGAAGAAATATATCCAGAAGATCTCATCCTGGTAGCGGTAATGAAGAACCCGCGTGATCTGGAGATCGCCAGAGTCTTGGGTTGGTACCGTATCCCGGTTCAAACCTCACCGAAAACTGTCCGGGTCGATTGGATCGCCTTCTTTCTCACCTCGGCCTTCGGCGAGGAGAGATGGTCTGTGCGATACATCGCGAAGGTCCTGGGGCATGAGTTGTTAACGAGAGGGGAACTTCTACGGGAAGAAAGTGATCATCCCAAGGCAAATGAGCCATACTTCAAGATATTATTGGGTCCGCTGCTCGAACTGCCTAGACCAATCCCGGCGGAAAAATGGCGTCGTTTTACATTCCTTTACACGACAGGAGAGCGCTTGACGCAGGCGAATGATGTTCGTGATTTGCGAGTTCCCCCATCCGATGAGCGTGATCGTTTGTGGAAGCTCATCCGGGAGCGATTGGATAGTGATGATGGTTTCTCCGCATCGACTGTGCAAGGTTAGGATGAAAAATAAAGTAACTCATTTGGGATGTATGAAACCTTGATTCATTCCCCCAGGAACAGAGAGGAAGAGGAATGACGGCGATAATCATACGGTCTGGAACGCTGGTCACCGCCAGCGAAGTAATTCGAGCGGATTTGCTCATCCGCGATGAACGGATCGCAGCAATCGGAGAAGACATCGTCGCAGATGATGCCGAAATCATCGACGCAGAGGGAAAGCTCGTTTTACCCGGTGGTGTCGACCCACACACGCATCTCGACCTGCCGATGTTCAATACGGTTTCCTCCGATGATCACTACACAGGGCATAAGGCGGCCGCATTCGGCGGGACGACGACCGTGCTGGATTTTGTGCCGCAAGATCAGCCTACGCTGAGGCAGGCAATCGAACATTGGCACCTCAAAGCGGATGAGAAGGCGGCGATTGATTTCGGCTTCCATATGAACATCACCAGCCTGGATGATGATGTCATGGCAGAAATCCCTGCGCTACTCGACGAAGGGATTACGACAATAAAGGTGTTCACGGCCTATAACGGGCGCCTCAGACTCCAAGATGGAGAGATCTTCCGGGTTATGCGGCTGGGGGCAGAGCATGGCATGCTCACGATGTTGCATGCTGAGAATGGGGATGTGGTCGAGATCCTGACCAGTGAGGCGCTTGCGGCAGGGCACACCTCGCCTGAATGGCACGCGCTCACCCGACCGTCTTGGGGCGCCGTTGAATCGGTCTTGCGGGGGATCGCGCTGGCAGAGCAAGCCGGATCGCCTCTCTATATCGTTCATGTCAATACAGCTGGTGGACTGGATCAGATTCGCTATGCGCGCCAACGCGGCTTACCGGTGATGGGGGAGACCTGCCCGCAGTATCTTTTCTTCACGATTGAGAATCTGCGAGGAGATGATGGCGCGAAATGGATTTGCTCGCCGCCGATGCGGACAGAGCAGGATAACGAAGCGCTATGGCAGGGGCTTGCGGATGGCGGATTCCAAACCATCGGGACGGATCATTGTCCTTTCTTCTATGATGGGACCAAACCAATTGAGTACGAGGGGAAGAGCGTTAAGATCCCCGGGAAGGAACTGGGCGCAAGTGACTTCACAAAAATCCCGAATGGACTTCCCGGTGTTGGGGATCGGATGCCGATCCTTTGGTCATATGGAGTCGGACAAGGGAGGATCACTCCCAACCAGTTCGTCGCGTTAACAAGCACGAACGCAGCGAAGATCTTCGGGCTGTATCCGCAGAAGGGCGCACTATTGCCTGGATCGGATGCTGACATCGTGATCTGGGACCCGGCGCGTGAAATAACCTACGGTGTGGAATTCGCCCGGCATCGTACGGATTACAATCTCTACGAAGGATGGCAATTGAAGGGGTACCCGGAGAAGGTGTTCCTGCGTGGGCATCTAATCGTAGATGAAGGCAAGTGGCAGGGTAAGGCTGGGATGGGGCATTTTCTCCATCGCCGTCCGGGCGGCGAGATTCTATAATGGTCTTGAAACGCGTCATCCCCGGTGCTAGAATCGTTTAACCTCGGATTGGTGGTCGTTCACAGGGTGGATCTGTGACCGGCGTTGAGCAGCCTCGCTCACCGTAAAGTGCCATCGGATCCTCGACCCTCTCAGTAGAAGCGAATATGACTCTTTGGAAGAAGTATCTGCAGCCCTCAACCGTCGAAGATGTATTAAGAGCACTGGATGTGGAACCCGATCGCTCCGCTATCATCGCCGGTGGTACCGATCTTTTGCTCGATCTCCAGCAAGGCCGGCATTCACCGGTTAATACATTGGTCGATGTAATCCAAATCCCTGAAATGACGGCGATTCAGAAGCAGGATGGTTTTCTTCACATCGGCGCAGCTGTACCGCTTCATGAAATCGTTCTGGATGTGAGCGTCCAGAATCACGCTCAAGGACTCGCCGAAGCGTGTGGTCTGATTGGGGGACCCCAGGTCCGTAATGTGGCAACGCTTGGAGGCAATGTTGGACATGCGCTGCCAGCTGGTGACGGGACGATCGCACTCATCAGCGTGCGGGCGGAAGCCCAACTCGCTTCTTCGGAGGGGCGAAGGTGGGCGCCTGTTGAGATGCTCTTCGAGGGACCGGGTCGACCGAGCTTCGACCGCTCACGAGAGATCATTGTCGCTTTTCGCTTTCCGCTGCGCGGTGAAGGAGAAGGCTCGGCGTTTAAGCGGGTCATGCGGCCTCAAGGTGTGGCCATCGCGATATTGAACATGGGGATCTGGCTGCGCCGAGGAAGCAGCGGCAAAGTTGAGGATATTCAAATTGCTGTTGGACCTGCTGGCCCGCGGCCGCTGCGAGCGCTGAAGGCGGAGGCGGTCTTGCGCGGTCAATCTTTTGAACCTGCAAACAATCAGAGCGCGATTCAACAGCTGCTGCAAGAAGTGAAATTGCGAACCAGCCCACACAGATCGACGAAAGCTTATCGGGAACATATCCTGCCGACGCTGTTCACTCGCACGCTAGCGGAAGCATGGGAACGGGCTGCGAGCAATTAAGAATGAAACCTAAGTATTGGCCTTGGTCTGAGAGAGTAAAACGATGAAATTTTGGTTAAACGGAGTAGAGAAGGAGATAGATGTTCTCCCCGGGGAGATGCTTTCTGATCTTCTCCGGTCCCGTCTTGGGATGACTGGCACGAAGATCGGGTGCGGCGAAGCGGAGTGTGGCGCCTGTACGGTTTTGATCGACGATGCCCCGATTCTCTCCTGTGTATACCCGGCAGCCCGGGCGGCTGGGCGAAAGATCTTAACGATCGAAGGATTGGCACAGGATGGTCACTTGCACCCGCTGCAGGAGGCTTTCGTCCAATATGGTGCCTTGCAGTGTGGCTTCTGCATACCGGGACAGATCATGACCGCCGCGGCTCTTATAAAGAAGAACCCGAACCCCGGTGAAATGGAGATCCGGGATGCTTTGAAGAATACGCTCTGCCGCTGCGCCGGTTATCCAACGATTATCCTGGCCGTCCAAGCAGCCGCCAGAACAATGAGCACAGGTGATCCTATCCCTCCGCTGGAGTTAGAAGAATCGGAGGAAACAAAAGCGGTTGGTCATATACAGCCGCGACCGGATTCCGTCGAGAAGGTGACCGGGACTGCTCGATTTGCCGATGACCTTCAATTCCCGGGCATGCTTGTTGGACGCGCATTACGGGCGGGAGTTCCTCATGCAATCCTTAAAAGGTTAGACATCCAGGCGGCGATCGACAGCCCAGGTGTATTGGCTGTACTCGTTGCGGAGGACATCCCCGGTGAACACAATCACGGTCTAGTTATTAAGGATTGGCCCACCCTCGTCGGCGTGGGCGAGAAAGTGCGCTATGTCGGTGACGCCGTGGCGCTCGTTGCCGCGGAGACACTTGATGATGCAGAGAGAGCTTTGTCGTTGATCGAGATGGAGTTTGATCCGCTGCCGGTCGTCGTGGATCCGGTCTCTGCGTACGAAGCCTCAGCAGAGAAAGTCCATGATGGCGGCAACCTACTAAAACATATCAAGGTTCGGAAGGGTGATGTGGACATTGGATTTGAAGGCGCGGATCTCAGCCTCGAAGGAGTATTTCACACCCCGCCTAACGATCACGTCTTCCTTGAGCCTGAATGCAGTATCGCTGTTCCCTTCGCAGACGGACGTATGGAAATTTATGTCGGTTCGCAGATACCGTATGCCGATCGAGAACAGGTGGCTCGCATCCTGGGCTTGCCGGATGAGCATGTGCGCGTGATCGGGACGCCGATAGGGGGTGGATTCGGCGGCAAGGAAGACATCGCCGGGCAGATCCATGCCGCTTTGCTTGCGAAAACCTGTGATCGACCCGTGAAGATCCTTTTCGACCGGCAGGAAAGTTTGCTTGTGCACCCCAAGCGACACGCAACGCAGATTCGCATCCGTATTGGAGCCAGACAGGATGGTACGTTGACGGCGGTCGAGACCGAGCTGTTCGGAGATACAGGTGCATATGCCTCCCTCGGGGAGAAAGTGATGACCCGAGCGACAACTCACTCGACAGGTCCATATAATATCCCCCATGTTCGGGCGGATTGCTTCGCCATGTACACCAATAACCCCCCGGCAGGCGCATTCCGGGGTTTTGGTGTAACGCAGTCATGCTTCGCAGTTGAGTCGCTCATGGATGAATTGGCGCATACACTTGATATCGATCCTGTCGAACTCCGGCGTACGAACGCACTACAAGTGGGTCATGTCACCAATACCGGTCAATTGCTGGGTGAAAGCGTTGGATTGCTGGAATGTATCGACCGGGTTGAAGACGAGCTTCGCAAGTTCTCTCCGGAAGGCAATCTATTCTCGGCGAAAATCGTTTCAGGACACCCCAACCGCCGCCGCGCTTGGGGCATCGCCGCAGGCTTTAAAAATACAGGGCTTGGCGGCGGGGCACCTGATAAAGCGTCAGCTGAGGTGGAGCTCTATCCCGATGGAACGGCGCAGGTGCGCACCTCCTCGGCGGATATGGGGCAGGGGTTAATGACCGTCCTCCAGCTGATCGCTGCAGAGGAACTCACTCTTCCTCCTGATAAGGTTCATGTCTTACTCTCTGATACCGGTCTAACACCTGATGGCGGACCAACGACCGCCTCACGCCAAACTTATGTGACCGGAAATGCCGTGAGGCATGCTTCTGTAGTCGTCCTTCAGGCGGTTCGCTCAACGCTGGCTGAGCGCTTTGATGTGCCACCGGCAACGATTCAATTCATCGAAGGGTTGGCTCATGTCGATGGAAAGCAGATAGAACTGGCTGAAACTATAGAGATAATGAAGGCTGCAGGACAGGAGCCGAAGGCACTTTATGAGTACTGGGCACCGGAGACCCAGCCGCTCGGAACGGGCGGGGATATGCATTTCGCTTACTCGTTCGCCGTACAGGCTGCTGAGGTCGAGGTCGATCTTGATACAGGTGAGGTGCAAGTCCTGCGGGTCATTGCCGCTAACGATGTTGGACGCGTGATCAACCCACTAGGATTGAGAGGGCAGATCGAAGGTGGTGTGATGATGGGGCTCGGGAACGCGCTCACCGAGGAATTCATCGTTGAGGGTGGCTATGTTTTCACCGATCGTATGGCCCGCTATCGCATGCCATCGATCGTTCAGGCGCCGGAGATCATCCCCATTGTCGTGGAACACCCTGCTACTGAAGGACCTTACGGAGCAAAGGGTGTGGGGGAAATCTCGAGCATCCCGACAACACCGGCGATAACGAATGCAATCAACAATGCTTGCGGCATACGAGTAAGTACGCTTCCTGTAGATCAGGATTGGCTCGCCTTGGAATTGGCGAGGGCGGGAGGCGCAAATCGTGAGTGAGGCGTTGAAATGGTTGGATTGGGCGCGCGAGATTCAATCCCTCGCTCACACAAGTTTGCACTATGCTCAGAACCCTTTTGAGACCTCGCGTGCTCAGCGGTTGTTAGAAATTGCATCAGAAATCGTGGCCGAGAATAGTGAGATGGAAGCCCAAGAGGTGCTAGTGGCGTTCACAGCGCAACCCGGCTACATAACACCGAAAGTCGATGTACGTGCTGCGGTGTTCCGGGACGGAGAACTACTGCTGGTGCGCGAAGCGATGGATGGCAGATGGACTTTACCTGGCGGTTGGGCTGATGTAGGCGAGACGCCCAGCCTGGCGGTTGAGCGTGAGGTTCAGGAAGAAACAGGGCTGACAGTTCATGCCAAACGCCTCGTAGGTGTATACGATGCGAACCGCTTACCCGGGGAACTGCCGCTCTATCATGCCTACAAGCTGCTATTTCTCTGTGAACCGGGCGAGGGCAATCTGAAGCCAAGCGAGGAGACCTCTGAGGTCGCTTTCTTCCCGATTGATAAACTGCCTTCTTCACTCTCGAGCTATAGGACGACGCCGCGGCACATTCAGGATGCGATCGCCGCAAACCATGACCCAGATATTCCAGTAGTCTTCGATTAGGGCGGAGGCGATGATGTTAATTAAAAACGCAAGAGTGGTCACATGGGATGAACCGAACGAGTCGGCTGCACCGCAGGGCACCGGCTTTCACATACATGTCGCCGAGCATGAGGCGGATGAAATTGACTGTCTCGAAAAATCTGGCAAGAGAGTACCACTTGAATGATCATGGTATTCTGGGTGAGAAGATGATCGTCGCCCATGCGATTAATGTTAATGTACGCAATGTGGAATTATTGGTTATAAGCAGGACGTGGGTCACGCATCAATCCCGTTTGAATTTGGACAATGGGGCTGGGCTGCTGAATTGCCATCCAATTCAGGTGGGTGGGGAACAAGGAACCGGTGTTATTTAAAAAAAAAGGGAGTAAGCATGTCAGAGAAAATGATCCTTACACTGGCAATCATCGGCGGCACCGGAAAGCTTGGACCGGGGCTGGCGGCGCGCTGGGCAGGTGCGGGCTATCGCGTGGTTATCGGTTCGCGAAAAGCCAAGAAGGCGCGGCGGATCGCAGATGAACTGAATGAGACGCTTGGGATAGAGACAATTGTAGGTGTGGAGAACGCAGAAGCCGCAGCCCAAGCTGATATCTGCATCCTCACCGTGGAAGCAAGCGCACATGAAGCCATCGTCAATCAACTTAAGGGGGTCTTAGAGGGAAAAATCGTCGTCGATACAACAGCACGGGTCGATTTCAAGGATCCCCAACCGCCTGCACCTCCGGCAGCAGCGAGAATGGCGCAGGATCAGTTCGGATCGGAAGCGCGCGTCGTGGCGGCATTCCAAACGATCCCGGCTCATCGATTGAGCGAGGATCTGGATCAGCCGCTGGATCTGGACGTCCTCGTTTGTTCCGACGATCTGGAAGCTGCGCAAGAGGTGATCAAGCTCGCTGAAGGGGCGGAGATGAATGCTTTTTATGCCGGTGGGTTGGATAATGCGATTACCCTGGAGGGCATCTCGGCTCTGTTGATCAACCTGAATAAACATCACGATGTCAAAACCACGACGTTCAAGGTCTCGGGGCTGAACGCTGGATGAGTCAGCAGCAGATGACCTTCACTGCACTGCCGGATATCCCTCTCATCCGACCGGGTGACGATCTCGTCGCGATTACTCTCGCGGGGTTGAGTGCCGCCGGGGTGACACTGCGCGATGGCGACGTGATCGTGGTCGGGCAGAAGATCATCTCAAAAGCGGAGGGGCGTTTCGTAGATCTGAAGCAGATCCACCCCTCGCCCGAGGCGGATGCGCTTGCGGATGAGACCGGCAAGGACCCGCGACTGGTGGAGCTCATCCTGCGCGAGAGCGCGGAGGTCCTGCGCAAACGCGAAAACCTGATCATCGTGGATCACCGGTTGGGTTTTGTATGCGCTAATGCAGGGATCGACCGCTCCAATATCGAGGAGGAAAATGGTGACGAATGGGTCCTCCTCCTTCCGGAAGACCCTGAGATATCGGCCAGAGAACTGCGCGACGGACTTCAGACGGCAAGCGGGGTGGAGATCGGTGTTTTAATTAACGACTCACACGGTCGGTCCTGGCGCATGGGGACGGTGGGGGTTTGCATCGGGGTGGCCGGGTTTCCTGCGGTAGTCGATCTGCGCGGCCAGAAGGATCTCTTTGGGTATACCTTACGCAGCACTGTGATTGGGCTTGCGGACGAAATCGCAGCAGGCGCATCCGCACTTATGGGGCAGGCGGATGAGAAATTACCGGTGATTCACGTCCGTGGCTTACCATACCCACTGAGAGAGGGGTCACTATCGGAAATTCTCCGAGAGAAGGAATTAGATTTGTTTCGATAGGTCAATTGGATGAAGATTGAAAAACGACAACCCTCCCTATTGTCCGTCGCCGGGTAGTCCACCTGAACGATGGAGACCGCGCGGGTTTGAAGACGATCTGTAAATCCCATCTTAGCATTCTGGACGGAGTACGGAAAAGGAGCAATTAATTTGAACGCAATCCCCGAATCGCACCGTGATTTGGTCACGGATGATAAGAAAGCATTTGCATCCCTTGCTACATTGATGGACGACGGTAGCCCTCAAGTGACGCCAGTCTGGTTCGATGTAGAAGGGGATTTTCTGCGAATAAATACCGTCAGAGGGCGCGTTAAAGATAGGAATATGGCTTCGCGAGGGGAAGTAGCGGTTCTGATCATGGATCCTGAGGATCCTTATCGATATATTCACATCCGCGGGACCGTTGCCGCTGAGCGTGAGGATGATGCTGTCGAACATACACATTTACTCGCAAGGAAATACTTGGGCGTTGATAAGAATCCATGGCATGAGGGACAATCTCGAGTCATCTTCCTGATTCGGCCAGACACCGTGAGCACGATGGGATGAGCGAATCCACTTCGACGCTCTATCGCATTATCCAGGAGCGCCGCTCGATCCGCCGGTTTGATGGCTCTTCGATCCCGCCCGAAGTCCTCCAGCGCGTATTGGAGGCGGCGACGATGGCGCCATCTGCTCATAACCGGCAACCCTGGCGTTTCGTGATCATCACAACTATGGAGGATAAGCGGTCCCTTGCGAATGCGCTGGGCGAACGGCTGGCCGAGGATAGGCTGGCCGATGGAGATGACCCCGGCCAGATCGAGAGGGATGTGGCTCAATCAATAGAGCGGATTTCTAACGCTCCGGTGGTGGTGATCGGCTGCCTATCGATGGAAGATATGGATATTTATCCTGATGAACGGAGGATCACAGCAGAATACAATATGGCGGTCCAAAGTGTATCCATGGCTGCACAGAACCTGCTTCTTGCAGCCCATGCTGAGGGCCTGGGTGCGTGCTGGCTGTGCGCACCACTCTTCGCTAAAGATTTAGTCCGGGAGGAATTGAGCCTTCCTGAGGGGTGGGAACCTCAAGGGTTGATCATACTCGGATATCCTGCGGAGGCGGGCCAGGGACGCCCGCGCCGCCTAGTAGACGAAGTGTCAATATGGCGCTGAAGATCACAGCACTCGCTGGTGGAACGGGTGGAGCGAAACTCATAGATGGTCTGACCGGGTTATTGAGTCCGGAGATGCTGACCCTTGTAGTCAATACCGGAGATGATTTTGAGCATCTGGGACTCGCCATCTCACCCGATCTTGATACAGTGACGTACACATTGGCTGGTCTCGCTAATCCCCAGTCAGGTTGGGGTCGAACAGATGAGACCTGGAATTTCCTGCAAACGCTTAAGGAATTTGGAAGCCCGGTCTGGTTCCGGCTGGGGGATCGAGATTTGGCGCTTCATGTTGAGCGAACACGGAGGATGAAAGCCGGGCAATCCTTGAGTGAGGTGATCCGGACATTCCGCCGCATATTTGGTATTGCTCATGTCATTCTGCCAATGTCCGATGACCCAGTAAGAACGATCGTTGAGACGGATGATGGGGATATTCCCTTTCAGGAATATTTCGTTAAGCACTCACATGAACCGCAGGTGAAGGGATTTCGGTTTGAAGGCATCGAGCATGCAAAACCAGCGCCGGGATTCCTGCAGGCGATTGAGGATTCCGATGCTGTGATTCTCTGTCCTTCCAATCCTTGGGTTAGCATCGACCCGATCCTCGCTATAAGAGGTGTGCGCGAGGCGCTCGAGGGGAAAGTAACGGTGAGTATATCCCCAATCATAGGAGGCCAGGCTGTTCGTGGGCCAGCCGCGAAGATGTTCGCAGCTATGGGAATTGAACCCTCCGCCCGCGCAGTCGCTGAGCATTACAGGCAGATCCTGTCGGGGATTTTGATCGACGAAGTCGACGCAGAGCTCGCTCCGGAAATTGAAGCCCTTGGGATTAGAGCCAAGGTCACGCATATATTGATGATGACTCAACCCGATCGGAAAAGATTGGCGGAGGAAGTGTTGGCGTTTACAGCGGAGCTGATCGAAGCGGAGTCGCGGCAATGACTCTTTGGGCGATTGTCCCAGTGAAACCTTTGCGGACAGCGAAGTCGCGTTTGTCCTCTGTATTGACCAGGGATGAGCGTGAGATATTGAGTCAACGGATGCTGATTAACACTCTCGATCTGCTTCGAGAGGTAAAAGAAATCGAGCGGACGCTTGTCGTCAGCCGCGATACTAAAGCGCTCTCGATCGCTCGGAAACATGGTGCACGGACGGTGGCCGAGAATGGTGCACCGGAATTGAACAATGCGTTGCTCCGGGCCACGGTTGTCGCCCAGCAGTACGACATAAGCGGGGTATTGGTCATCCCGGCTGATCTACCTTTACTGAGTATGGACGACGTTGAAAAATTGATCTGCAGTGCCACAGATCCCCCCGTCGTGGTTATCGCCCCTGATCGTCGTGGCAGCGGGACCAATGCATTGCTATCTTCCCCACCCGGTTTGATCGAGTATGATTTTGGCACCGACAGTTTTGAGCGACATGTCGCGCGTGCGAAGTCGGCAGGCGTACGACTTGTTGTATGTGAAAACCCATCCATCGGGCTTGATGTTGACCTTCCGGAGGATCTTGAATATCTGCGCGAAGGCTTTAATGTCGAATTCATTCAAGATTTAAAGGAGAGTCGCTCATGAGCCTGAATCGCGTTGGTTTATACCTACAGGATACCCACGATCTTCGGAGTGGGTTGGACACCATTCGATATGCGGAGGAGAAGGGGTTTGATGGAGTTTGGCAAGCAGAGTCGCGTCTTGTACGAGATGCGATTGTGCCGATGGCAGCTTATGCTGCTGTCTCAGAAAAAATAAAAGTTGGCTCAGGCGTGATCAATAATTGGACGCGTAACATTGGCCTTCTGGCTGCGACCCTTCTCACACTCGATGATCTGGCGCCGGATCGAATTATCTGCGGTATCGGGGCGTGGTGGGATCCTCTGGCGAAGAATGTTGGCATCGAACGTAAAAAACCACTCAAGGCGATGCGGGAAACTGTGGAGGTCCTGCGACGATTGCTCAATATGGAGCGAGTGACCTTCCACGGCGAATTTCACCACGTGGATGGAATAGAACTCGACGTAGTCCATGGACGGCGCGAGGCTCGAAATGTACCAATTTACATCGGCGCTACTGGACCGAAGATGATGGAGTTAGCCGGAGTTATTTCCGACGGTGTAGTCATGAATTACTGTGTCCCACCGGATTACTCCGCTCGAATGTTAGAACACTTGGAGAACGGCGTGAAAAAGGCAGGACGTTCGCTCGATGATCTTGACCGCCCACAACTGGTCGTGTGTTCTATAGATCACGATGAAAACAAGGCTCTGGATAGGAGTCGAGAATTACTCACACAGTACCTTGCTCAACAACCGCACATCGCCAAGGCGAGTGGTGTATCTCAGGAGGTCGTGCAGGAGATCCAATCCATCCTCACTTGGCCTGCCACACACGAACAGATTCATAGTGCGAAACACCTGGTCCCGGATGAGTTGATTTCTCGGATAACCGCTTCCGGGACACCTGAGCAAGCCAAAGCGAAGGTACAGGAGTACCTCGATCATGGCGCGACATGCCCAATACTTTATTCTGTTGGAGGGGATGTCAATCTTCTTATCGATACCTTTAGCCCGTTGTAATAATTCCGGTAGGTAAGAGGAGGCAACGAAGAATCTCAACGATGTATATAAAAGTCACTGTGGTTGGGCGAGATTCTTCGTTGCCCCCCTCATCAGAATGACGATGCCGCGAGGAGCCTGAATAATTACTTAATAACAAAAAACCACTGTAGTAGGAAGAAAGGGAGAAGTCCAATGAATAAAGATCAATATGGTCCCGAGCTCATAATGACGGCCCATCAGTTCCAAGCGGAGCTTCTCCGCTGCGAGTACTGTGATGAGCAACCGTGCACGGCGGCCTGTCCCTGCGATTGTTCGCCCTTTGATTTCATCATGGCGGCTCGAGGAGGGAATCCTCCAGACATCAGGCGTTCAGCCGGCGAGGTAATGAGCAAAAATCCGCTCGGGGGTGTATGCGGGATGGTTTGCCCAGATACCCTTTGTATGGCTGCCTGCACCCACAAGCTCTTTGATGGAGCCATCAATATTCCCCGGGTGCAGGCGACAATAGTCGAGATGGCGAAAAATCTCGGTGGAATCCCGAAGTTTTCAACCTCGAAAGCCAACGGAATGAAAGTTGCGGTTGTTGGCGGAGGCCCGGCTGGTCTCGCGGCTACTGCCTCCCTGGCGCAGATGGGATACGCCGTTGATATCTTCGATGCTCGTGATCAACTCGGCGGCATGATGACACTTATACCCGACCACCGCCTCGACAAGAAGGTGATGGAGACGGATATTGATTTCATCCTGTCACTTGGGGAGATCTCAACGAAGCTGGGATCCAAGGTCGAGGAACCCAAGGATCTACTCGCACAGGGCTATGACGCTGTCTGTATCGCCGCCGGCCTCTGGGAACCGATCCACCTTGGCATCGAGAACGAAGATTTAGCCATATCGATGGTCGATCTACTTGCAAGACCTGATGCTTACGATTTCGAGGGGCGTGTGGCGGTCATCGGCGGAGGCGCGACCGCTATAGATTGCGCCATCACTGCGAAAGGTCGAGGGGCAAAGAACGTCGAACTCTTCATGCTCGAGAAGCTCGCAGAGATGCCTCTTACCGCCAACGAACGGCAGGAATTGCTGGACTATGACATCGAGGTCAACGGGCGAATTCGTGTAGGCAAGATCAATAAGGAAGGACAGGGCATCGGAGGAATCGAGACGATTAAGGTTCAGCTCCCGCAGGATAAATCCTTCACACCTGCTGATGTCCAAGATGTGAGTGGGACCGAGGGTGTCAGGACAGACTTCGATGCCGTAATCGTAGCGATCGGAATGCGATCTACACTTGCGATCGGTCAGACCGAGGGTCTTTTCTATGCTGGTGACATGGCCGCCGGTCCGACGACTGTAGTCGAGGCATCCGCATCCGGCAAGAATGCGGCGGTCGAAATCGATGCCTACCTGAAAGGCTTGAAGAAGCCTGTTGTTGAAAAGGCGACAAAGTCCTGCTTTACCTTGCCAGGCTTCGCCCCCGTACCGGTCTCCCTTGAGGCTGATTTCTTTGGCAGGCCGATCCGCTCACCTTACCTGCTTTCGGCTGCTCCACCCACGGACGGGCTGGAACAGATGAATATAGCTTACGAGGCTGGCTGGGCTGGCGGTGTACTGAAGACCGCTTTCGACAATATCCCGATCCACATTCCTTCCGAGTACATGTTCAGCTTCGGGCCCTACACGTACGCAAACTGTGATAACGTCTCAGGGCACTCACTCGATCGCTCCTGCAGTGAGATTGAGCAACTGGTAAAGCAATGGCCAGACCGGCTCACCATGGGCTCGACGGGCGGCCCGGTTACTGGGGATGACGAATCCGATGCTGCCGTGTGGCAATCTAATACGAAAAAACTCGAAGCAGCTGGTGCGATGGGTATCGAGTATTCCCTATCTTGCCCACAAGGCGGTGATGGGACCGAGGGTGACATTGTCTCTCAGAACGCAAAGCTCACTGCCAAGATCATCGACTGGATCATGGCGGTTGGATCCCCTGACATCCCGAAGCTCTTCAAACTGACCGCTGCGGTGACATCGATTGTGCCGATCCTGCGCGCCATCAAGGAGGTATTCGAGCGGTATCCTGACAAGAAGGGAGGGGTCACTCTTGCCAACACGTTCCCTACCCTCGCATTTCGATCGGCTAACGGTAATCGTGTGTGGGAAGAAGGCATCGTTGTTGGAATGAGCGGTGAGGGTGTCGCGCCGATCTCGTACCTCACATTAGCGACGGCAGTGCCGGAGGGCGTGGCAATCTCAGGCAACGCCGGACCAATGGACTACAAGGCGGCCATGAATTTCCTGGCTCTTGGTGTCAAGACTGTCCAATTCTGCACGATTGTCATGAAACACGGGTATGGGATCATCGATGAAATCGAGTCTGGCACTGCGTATCTCATGCAGGAGCGTGGGATTAAATCCATCAAGGAACTCATTGGAATCGCTCAGCCCGATGCAATTACCGACTTCATGGATTTAACTCCGGTTAAAAAGGTCTCTTCCTTCGACCACGACTTGTGCGTCTCTTGCGGCAACTGTGCTCGCTGTCCTTATCTAGCCATCGAACTCGACGATCGTGGACTTCCCACGTCAGATCCAGCGAAGTGCATCGGGTGCTCAATCTGTGCGCTGAAGTGTTTCGTCGGTGCCATTACTATGCGAGAACGAACCCCTGAAGAGTTCGAGATATTGAAGGAACACTAATCAAGCTTTTAAGGAGAGATTTTGCAAAAGTATGCGTAGTATTAATGGGAAGAAAAAGATTGGCATAAGACACATGTACCCTTGGTGTTAATGTCGGTTTGATCCCATTCGATCATGAAAAAGTAACCGGCAAATGCTATCCGACGTTTCTTGGTTCATTATTGCAAAGGAGCTGTCAATGACAATACGATTTGAGAATGGCATTGTTGCTACGTTGGGCAAGGATAACCGAGTCCTGTGGAACGGAACAGTCGTTACTGACGAGGATCGAATCGCAGCGGTTGGCGATGCAGCTGAGATGGCAGAACGATTTCCTGACGCTGAGGTTGTCGACTGCTCAGGTAAGATCGTTTTACCTGGTTTCATATGCGCCCACCATCACTTTTACTCGACCATGGCCCGCGGTATGGCTCCACCAGGGGAGCCGGCTTCCAACTTTGTTGAGATCCTTGAGCGGTTTTGGTGGAAACTCGACATGGCGCTCTCTGAGGAGGATATCACCCTTTCGGCCAAGATCCCTCTTATTGAGTGCATCCGCAATGGAACGACCACAATCATCGACCATCATGCTTCTCCCTCACACCGTGATGGGTCGCTTGACCTTATCGAAGATGCGGTACGTGAGGCTGGTCTTCGAGCATCCCTTTGTTACGAGGTTTCGGATCGCAATATACCTGGTGGCGGGACCGCCGAGAACGAACGTTTCATCAAGAAGATCGGTAAGGGCGATGGCCAGATTGCAGCTATGATGGGTTTGCATGCATCCTTCACCGTATCGGACGAGACGGTTGAGACGTGTGTAGGGATCGCCAAGGACGCTGGTGTGGGTTGTCACATCCACGTGGCCGAAGATCTTGCCGATCGGGAAGATTCCATAGCGAAATTCGGGGAACCTACGGTAAAACGATTACACGGGCTTAAAGCAACTGGCGAACGTTCAATCTTCGTCCACTGTATTCATATTGACGAATCCGAGATGGATGTTCTCGCCGATACGAAAACAATCGCAGTACACAACCCCGAATCGAACATGAATAATGCAGTCGGCGTTACCAAACTGCTTGACCTGCTTAAAAAGGGTGTGTTGGTTGGGTTGGGAACCGATGGGATGTCCTCGGATATGCTTTCCCAGATGCGTTGCACCTATTTACTTCACAGGCTTGACAATAGGGATCCGCGTGTGGCTTTTATGGAGGCGCCGCAATTGCTGCTGCAGAACAATGCTGAGATCTGCGAGCGCCAGTTTGGCATACGCTTGGGTGAGATCGCGGAGGGTCGTCCTGCTGATCTTGCCATCATCGATTACCTGCCCCCTACGCCGCTTGATGAGACCAACTTCCTTGGACACCTCATTTTCGGTTTGGTAGATGCTACTGTCGACACGACAGTCTGTAAAGGAAAGATCCTGATGAGGGGTAAGAAGATACTCTCTCTTGACGAAGAACGCATCGCAGCCCGTTCACGTGAGCTTGCGCCGAAGATGTGGCAGCGTTTGTAAGGTATCTTCGATATTGAACTGAAATACCTTGATGCTGCGGGTTCCAAGGCGGGTGGATTACTGGAAGAGCCTGACTATCTGCAACTGAGGTTTGCTCTGTGGATCATGGTTGGGAAAGAAAAGTTATTACTTTCTGACATGGATGATGGAATAATGGAAGACTCGGGAACCGAGACGAGATCGAGCATTGAAAATAAACAGCCGAATTCTGCAAACTGCTTCGTTTGCGGCAGGGAGAATACAAATGGGCTGGGACTTTCTTTCTATGAGGTGGGTCCGGATGAAGTGACGGCGGAGGTCGTGATCCCGAGCCATTTCGAGGGGTACCCCGGTATTGTCCACGGCGGGATCGTAGCCGCGATGCTGGACGAGATAGCCGGGCGGGCTGTGCTTATAGGTGAGCATGAACACTTTCGGCTTACGGCTAAGCTCGAAATCCGTTATCGGAAGCCCGTTCCGAGCGGTGAACCGCTGCGGTTGCGGGGCATTGTGGAACGGCGAAAGGGGCGCATTGCCTTCGCCCATGCCGAACTGAACCTTCCGGATGGCACGCTGGCTGCCGAAGCGCACGCGATGCTCACCGACCTTCCTGGATTACCCGTCGATCGAGATGAGCTGGAGTCGTTAGGCTGGAAGGTGGATCCAGATTGAAGGCGATACGAAAAGAGGGAAGCTGATGGGGTCGTTGAACTATCACCGCCCGAAAACGATTAAAGAGACGCTCGCATTAATGGAAAAAGGAGTGCCGCTCGCCGGGGGGACTGCGCTGACACCACATCGCTACGATGTCGACGCTGTAATTGATCTACAGGATCTTAAACTTGACGAGCTTAAAGTCGGGAAGTCTGAGATTCAAATCGGCGCAACGGTGAAACTCCAGGCCCTCATCAAGGCGCAAGGAGAACTTCCTCAGGCCCTCGCTCAAGCCTGCCGTCAGGAAGCCGCACTAAACATACGTAATATTGCCACTATCGGTGGTGCCGTGATGACAGGTGACGGCCGTTCTCCTTTGCTGACTGCGCTGCTTGCGTTGGATGCATCCGTTATAACCGAACCAGGGAATAGCTCGGAGCCATTGCAGAAATTATTGAAAACTAGAGACGGGATGCGTAAGTCTCGCCTGATTATTGCTTTAGAAATGGTGCGTCCAAATCGAATGAACTATGAACAAGTTTCGCGTTCACCAGCAGATCGACCGCTAGTATGCCTTGCTGTCACTGAGTACCTGACTTCTAAAGGGAAGAGTCATGTGATCGCTGCTCTTGGAGGCTACGGTGAACGACCAATACGATTGACCAAGATGGAAGAAGCACTCGAAAAGGGCGCCAGCCTCGCGGATGCCGCGGCACTTGCGCAAAAAGCATATAACGATGCTGGTGATGCCTTCGCCAGCGCGGCGTATCGCGCTGAGATAGCTGGTATTCTCGCAAGGCGACTCTTGACGGAGGTGAAGGGTTGATGATGATTTGTTTCACTCTCAATGGAACTCCGATTGAGATCAATGTGCCACCAGAGACAACCTTGCTCACGGCTTTGCGTGAGGAGCTGGGTATTTTCGGAGTCAAACACGGATGTGAAACTGGCGAATGCGGCGCCTGCACCGTGCTCTTTGACGGAGAACCTGTGAATAGCTGCGTCATGCTTGCAGTCCAAGCAGATGGGCATGAGCTCGTGACGATCGAGGCGCTGGGGGAGCATCCACAGTATGGCTGGCGGAAAGGTAAAGGGCTTGATCCTCTGCAGCAGGCGTTCGTCGATACAGGAGCTATTCAATGTGGTTTTTGCACACCGGCGATGATACTCGCCGCACGCTCTTTATTAGAAGAAGAATCGAATCCAACTGAAGCTCAGGTTCGTGAAGTGCTTTCTGGCGTACTTTGCCGCTGCACCGGCTATATTAAACCCGTCCAAGCTGTTCTGCGCACCGCCGCTATCATGCGCGGGGAGTCTGTGGAACCTCTTGAAGCGCCACTTCCAGCCCCACCGGATCTATTCTTCCCGCCCGATGATGTCGAAGAGTCCCGACCATTATTAGGATCGGATAGCCCTGAAATCGCAACGCAGATAAGCGTCATGCCTCGCATTCAAATTAACCCGAGGACTGAGCCCTATCAGACCGTGGGTTCCCCTGAGCCGAAAGTCGACGCGATCAAACTGGTCACAGGTAAGCCGGCTTTTACGGCGGATATTGAGATGCGCGGGATGTTGGTCGCGAAAGTCTTGCACAGCCCGGTCGCACACGCCCGGATCAAGCGCATAGATGCTTCCAAAGCTCGTTCGCTGCCTGGCGTGGCAGCCGTATTAACCTCGGAGGACATCCCCCGCGTGGCGTATTCCACTGCGGGTCAATCCGACCCAATCCCGGGTCCGCTCGATACATTCTCTTTAGACAACAAGGTGCGTTTCTTCGGTGACCGCGTGGCCTTCGTCGCGGCAGAGACTGAAGAGATCGCAGAGCAGGCTTTGCAATTAATCGAGGTGGAGTATGAACCATTGCCCGCAATCCTTGATTCAGCAGAGGCTCAAGCTGAAGGTGCGGTGCAAATCCATGACGAACCGGATTATGTGAATTTTGCTGACTCGGATCCCAGCCGAAATCTCGCCGCTCAGATCCACATTGACATCGGCGATGTAGAGCAAGGTTTTTCCGAAGCGGATCATATTTTTGAAGCCTCCTATGAGGTTCCAAAAGTAAGTCCGGCACATATCGAGCCGCATGTTGTTGTGACTTACTGGGATGAGGATGATCGCCTCGTGATCCGTACCAGCACGCAGGTTCCCTTCCATGTGCGCCGTCAAATCGCGCCGGTTCTTAACCTGCCGGCGAAACGGATCCGGGTGATTAAACCGCGCATTGGTGGCGGTTTTGGCGGGAAACAGGAACTCTTGATCGAGGATGTGGCTGCGCACCTGACGATCGCAACAGGTCGACCGGTGCGTTTTGAATATACCCGTGCCGAGGAATTCTGGGGAGCACGAACACGCCATCCTATGCGCATCAGCATGAAGACGGGTGTAAAAAGTGATGGCACGATCACCGCCAATGAGATGCGCGTTTTGAGCGATACTGGCGCTTATGGCTGTCATGCCCTCACCGTCACCGGCAATACCGGGCACAAGGCAATGGCGCTTTATGTGGGGGATGGTCCCTACCGCGAATCGCCAAACATTCGTTTCTATGCAGATATCGTCTACACGAACACCCCTCCCTCCGGCGCCTATCGAGGCTACGGTGTTCCGCAAGGTTTCTGGCCAGTTGAACGGCACATGGAACGCATCGTACGTGATTTGGATCTAGATCCTCTGCAGTTCCGGTTGAAGAACGCGTTGCGTGCTGGTGAGCTGCATCCTTTCAGCACTGCCTGGTCTGAAGGACGAGAGCCCATGCCTGAGATTATTAATACCTGTGGGTTGGAGGATTGCGTCCGGCAAGGTAAAGCTGGGGTGGTGTGGGGTGCGAAGTTCAAAAACCCGGAGTGGCATACCGTCGAGGGAAAACCTCATCTCCGGCGGGGGATCGGCGTCGCTTTAGTAATGCAGGGGACAGCTATCCCTTACCTCGACATGGGTGGCGCCAGTATCAAGATCAACGAAGACGGGTCTTTTAATCTGCTTGTTGGTGCGACGGACCTGGGCACAGGTTCGGACACTGTCCTGGCTCAGCAAGCGGCTGAAGTCCTGGGTGTTCCTGTTGAAGATATCATCGTCTACTCTTCGGATACGGATTTCACCCCATTCGATAAAGGCGCATACGCATCGAGTACGACCTATATCTCCGGTGCGGCTGTTGTCGGCGCTGCCCAGAAAGTGTCGGATCGAATTCGCCACCGCGCAGCCCGCATGCTGGGCACGGAGGAAAAGGTGATCCAGCCGGATGATATTGTGCTGCGAGGTCGATGTGCTTGGTCACCCGATGGGCGATCCGTCACGTTGGAAGAGATTGCGCTCAACGCGCTGCATCACGAAGATCAGGAGCAGATTATGGGCGTCGATTCCTTTGTTTCTCCTGTCGCTCCGCCACCCTTCGCTGCTCAGTTTGCGGAAGTGACTGTCGACGTCGAGACCGGACAGGTGATCGTCGATAGTTTATTGATGGCTGTTGATTCAGGCGTGATCGTTAACCCACTGACAGCATCCGGACAGGTCGAAGGCGGCATGACACAGGCGCTCGGCTATGCCGTGTGTGAGGAAATGCTCTATGATGAAGAAGGTCGTCCTCGGGAGGTGGACTTCCGGGATTATCATATTTTCGCAGCGCATGAGATGCCTGAACTACATACGATCTTTGTGGAGACGTTTGAGCCATCCCATCCCTTCGGTGTGAAAGCTGTTGCTGAGATCCCGATGGACGGTGTTGCGCCAGCGGTTGCGAATGCGGTAATGGATGCCTGTGGTGCGGATGTGCTGGTTGCGCCTGTGACGCCCGAACGTGTATGGAGCGCCCTGAAGTCGCAAGAATGATCCCTTACGAGCGGCTGTACATAGTATGATTACAATCACACCCGGCGGCATCAACAAAAGGGGTGGAGTAGAGACGGAATGAGCAGGATCTACGTCGTTGGACATGTTAACCCTGATACCGATGCTATTGCATCTGCGATAGGCTATGCTTGGTTCCGGAATGCTAAGGGCGATGGCGAGGTAATAGCTGCTCGCGCCGGCCCAATTAACGCACAGACGGCATGGGTTCTCGACCGGCTGGAATTATCCCCTCCTGAGTTTCTGGCTGATGCATCCCCTCGCTTCGAAGTTGTCGTTCATAGATATGACACCGTTACGCCGGAACAAACGCTGCGTGATGCGTGGACGATCGCCAATCGAACAGGAACTGTAGCACCGGTTGTTGATTCGAATGGAATACCATTCGGTCTCATCTCGGGTTTCAGCCTGTTCCGATCCCTGAGTAAATTGGTGGGACCAAGACTAGATTTCCGGGATATCCGCCTTCAGGAACTCTTCGATCAACCATGCAAGGAAGTGGCTGACACCGAGGTGCCGAAATTCCTCTCTAGTTCTCGGATACGCGAGGGACTCCCCAGAGTGCTGCGCGAAGAGCGAAATGATTTCTGGGTGGTTGATCAGGAGGGGCGTTATGTCGGTATATGCCGGCAGCGCGATTTACTAAATCCACCCCGGCTCCAGATTATTCTTGTTGATCATAATGAGGTAAGTCAGTCGATTCGATCATTGGATGAAGCCGATCTTCTTGAAGTCCTGGATCACCATCGCGTGAACAATCCGCCGACGCGGCTGCCTATTCGATTCCGTGTGGATCCTGTTGGGAGCACAAGCACGCTGGTCTCCGAACGGATGGAGGACAATGGCATGAGCGCACCGCCCGCAATCGCCGGCTTGCTGCTTGCCGGTGTGTTCTCGGATACGCTTCGCCTAAACTCCCCAACAACTACCGATCGCGATCACCGTGCGTGTGAGCGCCTTAGCCGGTGGGCTTTCGTCGGCGGTTCTCCATTGGAGAACGAGTCTACTGATAGCTTCGGTGAGGCGGTGCTTCAAGCAGCAGCCGGGCTCGCGTCACGTGAACCTGATGACATTGTTTCGAGCGATTTGAAAGTTTATGAATCTGCCGGATTAAAATTTGGGATTGCTCAGGCTGAAGTGACCGATCTTCATGAAGTGGATGATCATTTATCAAGACTTAATGAAGCGCTAGACAATCTCATCGATAAACGCAGATTGAGTTTTGCACTAATCATGGTGACCGATATTGTAGACGGTTCAAGTCGAATTGTAATCCGCAGAGCTCCGGCGCTTCTTTATGAGCTGCCATATGAGCGTCTGCCAGATGAAACGTACGAGGCTCGCGGTGTGGTCTCTAGAAAAAAGCAGTTGGTTCCTGTAATTCTGGCGCTCTTGGAGGGTTAGTGGGTATCTACCAGACGCTGGCTGAGCTTGAGAACCGTGGTGGCGTTGCAGCACTGGCGACGGTGATCCGAACCCAGGGGGCAGTGCCGCGACGGGCGAGCAGCAAGATGATTATTTTCCCCGATGGTTCCATTAATGGAACGATCGGTGGGGGTGAGATGGAAAGCCGTGTGATCATTGAAGCGCTTGAGTCGCTTGGCGAGGGGGTTGCGCGGACGGTTGTGTATGCCTTCCGTGATCCTGAAAAAGGCGATGTGGGCGTCTGTGGAGGCGAGGTAGAGGTGTTTATTGAACCGATCAAAGCCAATGAAACCATAATTGTAGTCGGTGGAGGTCATGTCGGGAAAGCCATCGTACATCTTGCCAAGTGGCTTGGGTTTCGTGTGGTTGTCGCCGATGATCGGCCGGATTTTGCTACTCCGGAAAATCTCCCGGAGGCCGACGCTCATTTCTCATGTTCCCTCAAGGAATTGCCAGAGCATGTTGACATCCATGAGGGTACCTACCTGGTCTTGACCACACGTGGAGTCGATGTGGATGTTGAGGGTCTACCGACGCTGTTGGAGACATCCGCAGCGTATATCGGGGTGATAGGATCGCGGCGTCGCTGGGAGACAACTGTGAAAACTTTGCTCGAAAGCGGTGTGCCGGAGGCTAAAATCGCCCGTGTTACATCGCCTATGGGACTAGAATTAAACGCTGAAACACCGGAGGAGATCGCAATATCCGTTCTGGCGGAGATTATCATGTTACGCCGCGGCGGAACTGGAGAAAAAATGGCATATTCGCCGAAACGCCCTCGCAAAGGGAAGGGCAGGTAGACGGAATATGTGGACGCGTTATTACACCCCTTCGACATTGCAGGAAGCCGTTGAACTGCTTGCAGCACACGGTGAGGGAGCTCGAATCGTCGCCGGGGCAACCGACCTGATCCTTGAATTGGAACGCGGACAACGCCCGGGTGTGGATATTTTGGTCGACATTTCACGCATCCCAGGCCAGGATCAGATTACGTTTGATGATGAAGGTTGGGTTCATCTTGGTCCTTTGGTGACGCACAACCATTGTGCTGGGTCAGAGCTTATTCAACAGAGGGCGTTCACGCTGGCGCGAGCCTGCTGGCAGGTGGGAGCACCCCAAATCCGCAACCGCGGAACGGTCGCCGGGAATATCATCACCGCCTCGCCAGCCAACGATGCCATCCCGCCGCTCATGGCGCTGGGAGCACAGCTCACTCTGCTCTCCGCGGATGGGGAACGCACAGTACCGATTGATGATTTCTACACCGGCGTCCGAAAAACAGTAATGAAGGATGGGGAGCTGATGAGCGATATCGCCTTCCCAGCCCTCGCAGAAAATGCCAGAACAACGTTTGTCAAACTCGGATTGCGTAGAGCGCAGGCGATTTCGGTCGTAAACGCAGCTGTAGTGCTGTTGATAAAGGAAGGGCGGATTGAACACTCTGTAATCACGCTTGGCTCAGTGGCGCCGACGATCATCCACGCGACGGAGGCAGAGTCCTACCTGACAGGAATGGAGCTTCAGCCCGATGTTATTGAGAAGGCTGCTGAACTCGCTGCGCTTGCAGCTCGCCCGATTAACGATTTACGGGGAAGCGCTGTATACCGCCAGGAGATGGTGCGAGTCTGCACACTCCGAGCGTTGCGTCAGATCAAGAATGACCGCGAGCGAGAGGGTTTCCCCGAGAATCCAGTGATGCTGCGGGGAAGGTCAGGATTTCATCCGGTTCAACCGCTCTCGAACTCCATGGAGCATCATCAAGACATGTTGATCGAGACAACCATCAACGGGAAGCCGCATAGCTTCAACAGCGGGTTTAATAAAACCCTCCTGCGTCTCTTACGTGAGGAAGGGGGTTTACCCGGTACGAAGGAGGGCTGTGCGGAAGGTGAATGTGGTGCATGCACAGTTTATCTCGATGGTGTGGCGGTGATGGCTTGTATGGTACCTGCACCGCGGGCTCACGGGGCTGAGATTGTTACTATCGAAGGGCTTGGTCAGGACGACAAGCTTCATCCTATACAGCAGGCATTTATTGAGGAAGGTGCAGTGCAATGCGGGTACTGCACACCGGGATTCTTGATGGCGGGGGCGAAACTATTCGAAGAACAGCCCGAGCCCGATCTTTCTTCGATCCAGCAGGCGATTACAGGAAACCTGTGCCGTTGCACTGGTTACTATAAGATACTCACTGCCTTCGAGCGTGCTGCCGAACTGATGCATCAGGGTTCTGAATCGTAATGAATCCCTTCCAATATCGTTGGGAGATGATTTAATAAAGGGTGTTCTCGGACGGGAGTTCACCGCAAGAGTTCTCGGTTCTTAGCGAGCCGAGGAGGAGGAAGCCGTTATGGGACGAGATTCCTACCGCTTTCGAGCACTCGATAAGGATCGGGAAAAACGGGAACGGTTAGATCCCAAGTGGAGAGGGGTGGGATTAATCCTCATTGCGCTCTTCGCCACTGCTGGTTATTTCTTCGCTTCTTGGTTTCTGCGCGCCAATGCGGAGAATGGCTGGATCTACATACCGCGTGCTGCCCTTTATCCCAAATTCGCTCCCTTTCTGGGAGGCGGCCGGCTGATCATGATCATTGTGGCTTTCCTGTTCACACTCCTAACCTTCACGATTCTCAGCATTATCTACGCGATGGCCTTTCCTATTCGGCTGGGCGAAACAGATGCCCCGGTCGACCGGAAGGCTGAGCGACGTAAGAAGCGCAGGGAGCGTATCGAGCAAAGGAAGCGCAAGAAATATTGAGGTTTGCAGATGGATAGAACGGTGCCACGAACAGGCTCTGAAGAAATTGAGCTTTATATGCGGACTTATTACTCGCTTTTACGTTCCACAATGGACGTGCGGGTGCGTTCGCTTGAGGAAGTGCATACGAATATGGGTTCATCTCTTCACCCGGATGCACGTTCCGAAGCGCCGGATACGTCGGCGCTTATATACAGTTCTCTTCGCCTTCCCCCTTGCATCGTGGATGTGGAGAGGGTTGTGCTTGGTCAAAGCCAGGCCGTCTTCGTAAACAAGGGTTTCGGGAATGTCGAGAAGTGGCACCCGGCTGTGGCGCAGGCTCGCCGTCGGAGGAGTTTCTTCGATGGGAAAGATACACTTGCTTGCTACATCGCAAGCCGCTCAGACATCGACGATATGGTTCCGCTATTAACAGCCTACCAAATTGAGTGGAACAAATTTCATCGTCTATTACAAGGTGAACAAGTAAGAACATTTCTAACCGACCCGATCGATACGGATGAGGGGCTTGCAGTTCTGGCTGCCGGGCTGGCGATCAATACCGACGATTTGAGGAGATTGCACGAGACCTGGGGGGAGTCGTTCTGGGCGATGCTCAGCGCAATCGCCTCGAAAGAGAAACGGTTAAATATCCGCCTCTTAGCAGGTTCGCTGAATGATTACCGCCAGGCGACCCATATCTGGTGGGAAGGTATCGAGGAAGCGATGCCTTCTATCCTGCAACGGCCGGTTTATTTCGTTTCCAGTAACGCCCACAGTATCGTTAACTTAATCAGCGGTTATGCCCTCCGCCATGAAGAAGAGCTTGTTCGTTACCTTCAGCAACCGGAGTGCCATGACCTCCTGGAAGAGTGGGAAGAGATCAAATCCAGACAGATCCCTTCCAGTCGGGAGAATTTCCTTTACTACACGCTCAAGAAGTATGTGAGATCGGACCATGGTAAAGATGCACATAGTCAACGCGCACAAGCCGAAAGAGAATCTGGGATCGTGCGCATTCAGAGCGAACATGCTTTCGACGTCGAGGCTCAACTTATCGAACTTAAACATATACGCCCTGAGTGGATCGACCCTCGGCTCCGACGTGAGGACCTCGATCGGCTCAAGGATTCTGACGCGATTGTTATGAACATCGACTATCCACTGGGGATGGCAGCTTACCTGATCCTCTCGCAAGCTGCTACACGGTTTGGAGAATTGCGCGGCGTTTACGTCATGGGTAAGGCGGCGACTCTGAACGGTGTCGTTGGCGACGTGATGGTCCCGGCAGTTATCCATGACGAGCATTCACGCAATACGTATCTCTTCGAGAATTCCTTCAGCGCTGCCGATCTTCGCGATGACCTGGTTTATGGAACTGTTCTCGACAATCAGAAGGCCGTAAGTGTTCTGGGTACATTCCTGCAAACGCCGCGCTACATGAATGTGTTCTATCGAGAGGGTTATACGGACATCGAGATGGAGGCAAGCCCTTATTTATCGGCTGTGTATGAACTCTTCCGTCCAAAACGATATCCGATAAATGAGATCGTCAATCTGTATGGTCTGCCATTTGATCTTGGAATCCTCCACTATGCCTCCGACACTCCCTTGACCAGAGGGAAGAACCTGGGCGCTGGCTCGCTTTCCTATTTCGGTATGGATCCAACCTACGCTATAAGCATCGCATCTTTGCGACGCATATTCGACCTTGAATTGGAACGACAGAGATCGTAGGGCACCGCAGGTCATCCACAAAGAGAATTTAAGGGTTGCTCGAAATAGTAATCACTTGGAGCGCTGAATGTCTGTGATTGGAAAATCGATCCGGCGTGTCGACGCCGTAGGAAAAGTTACTGGAGAGACCCTTTACCCAGGGGACATCAACCGACCCAACCAGGCTTATATGAAGATTCTCTTTGCGGGTCGACCTCACGCACACGTAACAAAGATCGATATAACCTCTGCTGAAGCCACCCCTGGTGTGCTAGCGGTCTTCACCGCTAAGGATGTGCCTGTAAACGAGTATGGTCTCATCATGCCCGATCAGCCTGTACTGTGTGGTCCGGGATCATCCAAGCCCTATACCGACCGGGTCCGTTTCATAGGTGACCAGGTCGCGCTGGTCATTGCAGACCAAGAAGCGATCGCCGCGGAGGCGGTCAAACGCATCGTGGTGGAATATGAGGACTTGCCAGTGATTCTGGATCCACTGGAAGCGATGCGTGAATCAAGCTCCCTCATCCACCCAGACAGTGGAAGTAATGTCTTTTGTCATTACCAGATTCGGAAAGGGGATCTTGAGGCAGGTTTTGGGGCGGCGGATGTGATCATCGAAGGTGAATACCATACACCTTCTCAAGAGCATGCCTATCTGCAGCCAGAAGCGGGGATAAGTTATATCGATGAAGAAGGGCGAGTGACGATCGAAGCCGCTGGACAATGGACGCATGAAGACCAGGAACAAGTTGCCCACGCATTGGGGCTGCCGAGGGATCAGATCCGCGTGATCTACCCGGCGATTGGAGGGGCCTTCGGCGGGCGGGAGGATATGTCGATCCAAATCGTGCTGGCTCTCGCCGTCTATCGTTTGCACCAGCAAGGTATCGACAGACCGGTCAAGATCATCTGGTCTCGGGAAGAATCGATCCTAGGTCACCACAAGCGGCATCCTTTCATCTTGAGAACGAAATGGGGAGCCACGAAAGACGGTATTCTCACTGCTGCTGAGGTTGATGTAATCCAGGACGGCGGTGCATACGCATATACATCCACCAAGGTCCTTGGGAATGCAACCCTGATGTGCACGGGTCCGTATGAGATTCCGAACGTGGAGGTAGATGCATATTCCGTCTATACAAATCATATTCCTGGCGGCGCCTTCCGTGGTTTTGGAGGACCACAGGGGGCCTTTGTAGCCGAGGGGCAGATGAATAAGCTGGCAGAAGCACTCGGGATCGATCCAGTGGAGATCAGGGTTCGGAACCTGCTGAGAGAGGGTTCTCTTCTCTCCGTGGGTACACCTTTGCCGAAGGGTGTAAGCATCGACAAAGTTGTTGAGAAGACCGCAGAAAGAGCCGGTTGGAAACACACGGCGAGTGGTTGGAGCAGACCTGAACCAGAAGCCCATGCTGGCTCACAGGAGCCGTACATCCGGCACGGTGTAGGCTTCGCATGTGGCTTCAAGAATGTTGGCTTCTCGTTCGGTGCGCCGGAGCAGTGTTCAGCGGAGATCGAGATACATGGCGTGTCAGATATTGAGGAAGTCGTTCTGCATCACGCAGGAGCGGAAGTCGGGCAAGGGGCGCATACTGCGATGGTTCAAATGACCGCTGAGGCGGTCGGCGTCCCGATCGAGAAGGTTCGCTTGATCGTCTCTGATACGGCGCAAACCGCTGATTCGGGATCCGCATCCGCCTCGCGATTGACCTTCATGACCGGCAATGCGATCCGGGGTGCGGCTGAAGAAGCGCTGAAAAAGTGGAAGGATGAAGAACGACCGGCCATCGCTTTCTATCAGTACCGTCCGCCAGCGACGTCACCCTTTGACCCGAAAACGGGTAAGTCAGAACCCAATTTCGCGTATGGTTATGTCGCTCAGGCTGTATCGGTTGAGGTGGACACGGAGACCGGTGCAATACGTATATTGGAGGTTATCTCTGCTAATGATGTTGGGCAGGCGATCAACCCACAGTTGGTTGAAGGACAGATCGAGGGTGCCGTCGTCCAGGCGATTGGCTATGCAGTTCTGGAGGATTTTCAACAGGAGGGGGGTTACGTCCAGACCGGTCAGCTCTCGACCTATCTCATTCCCACTGTATTGGACATCCCAGACAAGGTCGAATCGCTGATCCTTGAGTATCCTGACCCTATTGGACCCTGGGGGGCGCGAGGGATGGCCGAGATGCCCTATATCCCATTGGCGCCAGCCGTTATCGCCGCGGTTCATGATGCACTCGGCACCTGGTTTGATTCGTTCCCACTAACGCCCGAGCGAGTCCTGCGAGGTATAGGAAAGATCCAATAAGCGTGGAAATTGAGAGACCGCTCATCATTGTTCGGGGTGGAGGTGACCTGGCGACAGGGGTCGCGGCGCGCCTGCATCGTTGTGGATTCGACATCATCGTACTCGAGATCCAGCAGCCCCTGGCTGTCCGGCGGCGCGTCGCCTTTGCTGAAGCTGTTTATACAGGAGAGGTCGAGGTAGGGGGAGTTCGGGGTGTCTTTGTCCCCGATTCAGAGCAAATCACACATCTTCGTACAGAGCGTGTCGTTCCGGTGCTTGTCGACCCTGCGGGAAACCTGAGTGCACAGATCAACGCATCAGCTCTGGTCGACGGACGCATGCTTAAAACTCCACCAGAGACGACTCTAGATTCGTCCCTTTTCACGATCGGACTCGGACCGGGATTCACAGCCGGAGTCAACTGTCACGTAGTGATTGAGACCAACCGGGGGCACAATATGGGGCGTGTTATCTGGCAGGGGAGCGCTGAGCCTGATACGAAAGTCCCGGAAGCAGTGGCAGGGTTCGACGTCGACCGGGTGCTGCGGGCACCGGTCAGCGGGCTTCTAGATGGCGGCAAGGAGATCGGCTCCATGATAAAAGCTGGAGATGAGATTGTCCGTGTCGGTGGTGTGCCGGTCGAAGCGCTCTTCGATGGCGCGCTGCGAGGGCTGGTGCATGACGGCGTGCGAATCGAAGCGGCGGCGAAAATTGGCGACCTGGATCCGCGCGGTGAACCATCCTATTGCTTCTCAATATCAGATAAATCACTCGCCGTCGGCGGCGGAGTGCTCGAAGCGCTGCTCTCACAGCCCCATATACGAAGATTGCTGAGCCACTGAGATGGAATTGCCGAAAGCCCTGCGCATTTCTCCGGGGCAGATCGTGGCTTTCGTTGGCGCAGGTGGAAAATCTACGAGCATCCGTCGGCTGATCGAAGAGCTAACTCCTAAGACGCCAGTTCTCATCACGACAACCACAAAATTAGCGCTGGATCAAATAGATCTTGCTGTTCAACATATCATCCTTCGCTCAAAGGAGGATGTGAGGCTCTTCCCCGCGCTTCTTCATGAGCAAAGCTCCGTGATCGTAACTGGTGAAAGATGGTCCGAAGAGCCGAAGTGGACCGCGCCTCCGGAGGATTTGCTTTCGGCTCTGCTGCCATTGGCGGCTGCTTCGGGCGCTGTGGTTCTGATTGAGGCGGATGGCGCTCGAGGCTGCTCATTGAAAGCGCCAGCGGAGCATGAACCGGTCATACCTCAGTTTGTTGATCTCGTCGTGCCGGTGATGGGTCTTGATGTTATTGGGGCAAAGCTGGAAGGTGTTTTGGTTTATCGACCAGAACTGGTCAAAACATTATTAGGCCTTCATAAAGGCCATATTATACTGCCAGCGGATCCGGCTAGGATCCTGGCGCACGAGAATGGAGCATTAAAAGCAGTGCCGCAAGGCGCACAGGTGCGGGTGATCTTGAATAAGGCTGAGACGCAAAAAGCGGTGGAGCAGGGACGTGAAATCGCCGAACTAACCCTGAAGACCGATCGCATCGAATCGGTCATTTTGGCGCAGGTGCAGCAAGTGGACCCGGTTGTGGAAGTTCATGGGCGGATTGCCGGGATAATATTAGCGGGAGGTGGATCGCGGCGATTTGGCCGACCGAAACTGTTGGAGTTTTGGGATGGTGAAGCTCTAATTCAAAGGTCAGTCCGGGCGGCGCGAGAGGCGGGGCTCGACCCGATTGTTGTTGTGCTCGGCGCAGATGGGCCGGCTGTACGAGATGCGTTAGGTAAGATTCCGATTCAAATCACCAGCAACCCTGACTGGGCTGAGGGGCAGAGCAGCTCCGTGCGCGCAGGGCTTAAGATGCTGGCACCTAATGTTGATGGCGCAGTTTTCCTCCTGGCAGATATGCCTCTTGTTGATGCTGATCTTGTTAGCACTATGGTGGAGACCCATCGCAAGTCGTTAGAGCCGATCGTGGCGCCTTGGACTGGTGAGAGATGGGGAAATCCTGTTCTTTTCGACCGGGCGACGTTCGAAGCGCTGAGTCGGATTCGCGGCGATCAAGGGGGACGAACGTTATTCAAGAAATATTCTGTCGAAGCTGTCCCATGGGGACAGTCGGCGATGCTCGATATCGATACCCCTGATGATCTCGACACGTTCAGAGGGAGGTAACCGCAAAGCGAAGGTGAGTCCCTCTGTGATTGATGGAAGGACCACAAGCTGCGTTGCCCGGTTATTATCAGGGATGCTATAATCGTCGCATGGTGGTCCAAGGTTCACGCTTACTGGTCCTGAACAACAACCCCGATCCGAATCGACATCGGGCGTGGGGTTCATTGATGAAGTGAACGGATTGTAGAATGAACCTGCCGCCGCCCGATGTCACCGAGACCGGGCGGTGTATTTTTTTTCAGTATGGAGGCACGATGCTTAAGACTCATGATTGCGGCGAGCTGAGATCAGATCATATAGGCGAACGTGTGACACTTGCCGGGTGGGTGAATCGACGTCGGGATCACGGTGGGGTGACGTTTATCGACCTGCGCGATCGCTCGGGGATTGCACAGATCGTCGCTAATCCAGAGATATCTCCTGAGGCGCATGAAACTGCAGTCGAGATTCGCAATGAATGGGTGCTGCAGATCGAGGGGGTTGTTCGAAGCCGACCGGAGGGAATGGTGAACCCTGATCTGCCTTCCGGTGAGATTGAGGTGGAAACCCAGAAGATTGTCGTCTTAAACCCTGCGAAAACGCCTCCGTTTGCGATCAACGAAGAGACGGAAGTCGACGAAATGGTCCGCCTGAAGTATCGATATTTGGACCTCAGGCGCGAGCGCATGAAGGGCAACCTAGAGCTTCGCCATAAAGTGGTCAAGTACATTCGTGATTTCCTCAGCGAACGCGATTTCTGGGAAGTGGAGACCCCGATTCTTTTCAAGACTACACCCGAGGGCGCACGGGATTACCTGGTTCCCTCCCGCGTTCACCCGGGGGAGTTTTTCGCCTTACCGCAATCGCCTCAGCAGCTCAAGCAGTTACTAATGGTTGCAGGTGTGGAGCGTTATTTCCAGATCGCCCGCTGTTTCCGTGATGAAGATCAGCGCGGAGATCGCCAACCGGAGTTCACACAGTTGGATCTCGAGATGTCCTTCGTCGATCGTGAGGACGTGATGGCGCTTTCGGAGGAGCTGTTCACCACAATGGTGGAGAAGCTGCTTCCTGAGAGAAAGCTGATGCACAAACCCTGGCCTCGGCTCTCTTATCGCCAGGCGCTAGAGCGCTTTGGGCGAGATGCGCCGGACATCCGTTTTGGGCTGGAACTGAAAGACGTGACGGATTTGGCGATGGAGTCGGGTTTCCAGGTGTTTGAAAAGGTGGTTGAGAAGGGCGGAGAAGTCCGAGGCTTAAATGTAAAAGGATCTGGGAGCTTCAGCCGGAAGGAAATCGAGGAACTGACAGCTTTCGTCTCGCAATTTGGAGCCAAGGGTTTAGCGTACCTGGCGCTTGATGAGAAAGGGGAGCATCGGTCTTCCTTTGCCAAGTTCCTAGCGGAGGATCGGATTAAGGCTTTGCTGCACAGGCTGGAAGCCGAACCCGGCGATCTACTCCTGTTTGTAGCCGATAAACCGGCGGTTGTCTTCGAATCCCTGGGGCGCTTACGCGTCCACCTCGGCGAGCGGCTGGGTTTGCTGGATCCGAAGATTCTCGCTTTCGCATGGGTGATCGATTTTCCCTTTGTGGGATGGAATGAGGATGAGAAGCGTTGGGATCCGAGTCACCATCTCTTCACCGCACCGATGCCAGAGGACCTTTCGTGGCTAGACTCTGATCCCGGCAAAGCACGCGGTCAGCAATATGACATGGTGCTCAACGGGTTGGAGGTTGGTGGTGGGAGCATCCGTATCCACGATCGAAAATTGCAGGAGAAGGTATTCGCTTTAATCGGTCTTGAGCCTGATGTCGCTCAGCAGCGATTCGGCCACATGCTTGAGGCTTTTGAATACGGGACTCCACCCCATGGCGGCATCGCGCCAGGGATCGACCGGCTCGTTCGCGTCTTTGCCGGAGAGGAACATATACGCGAGGTTATCGCCTTCCCGAAGAATCAAGCAGCGCGCGATGTCATGGCAGATGCCCCCTCACCGGCTGATCCTGATCAATTGAAGGAGCTTCATTTGAGGGTTATTGACGAGGATTAATGGTGAAATATTGCCAACTAGAATTGAACGTGGTATACCAATGTCAGACCCTGCTGTGTTCGTGATGCAGCAAGAGGTTTTGAGCCAACACTTGATAAATGGGGTTCGTTGTCCGGTGGGTAACGCGATAGGCTTCGGCCAAGGCGAAAGTCACTGGTAGGATCCCGCCTGCAATAGCAGGTTCAAAATCAAGCAGCACACGGCATGGCGGGGCAGTAATTATTAATAGCGGTGGAGATCTCTCCACCGCTTTAATATTAATCCGTCATGGTTATCCTGAGGTGAGTATCGATTTATAGATGAGGCCCCGGAACGGTGTCAAATCAATAGGTGTGGGGAATCAGCCAGGAAAAAACACACTTATGTGGTTTGGCTTGCGGGCCATCTTAATCTCGGGTAGACTTCCGTAATTCCCAAGAATTCATCCTCAGCAACATATGACAAGGTTAGAAATTATGGCGGGTGAGCGTGACAAGGCGCTGGAAGCTGCAGTAAACGAGATCAAAAAGCGCTACGGCGACGGCGCAGTGATGCGGCTGGGTGAAGCGCATCATCTGGAAGTGGAAGCGATTCCTACAGGCTCACTATCGCTCGACCTCGCGCTGGGCGTGGGAGGCATCCCCCGCGGGCGCG
>SOIH01000188.1 GCA_004376895.1 Anaerolineales bacterium
CATCTGTTTCTTCACTCTGGGTACAGAGTTAGGAATGTAGGGATAAACAACTGGCTTTTTTTTGCTCATGATCTTTCCCTCTATGATTTTTCAACGTCACCTGCAGGCTTATGTTTTACTTATAAAGAGAACCGGCCACTCACTCTATTTAATCCTTTTTGACTTTATCTTGCTCTGGCTAAAGAAGTCTGGCAGTCCACGAATAATATCTCTCACCCCCCACGCTTATTTCCAAGTAGTTGCTGGGCGACTTTCACAGCGCCAATCGCGTCACCTGCGTAGCCATCCGCTCCGATTCTCTCTGCCCAACTTTGGCTGATTGGCGCGCCTCCGACAATAACTAACACCTGGGTGCGAATACCATCTGCCTCCAGTGCTCTAATGACCTCTTGCTGAACAGTCATGGTCGTCGTTAACAAGGCCGACAGCCCCAAGAGGTCAGCGCCGGTCTCCCTGACATTGGTGACGAAAGTCTCCGTCGGCACATCGACCCCCAGGTCGAAAACCTCAAAACCGTTGGCTGACAACATGGTGGCTACCAGCGACTTGCCGATCTCATGGATATCCCCTTTGACTGTGCCGATAACTACCTTGCCAACCGTCTCTCTCCTCTGCTGGCGGGCGCGCAGCTCAGGCTCCAGGAGCGCCATGGCTTTCTGCATGGCAGTACCAGCGATGACCAGGTTAGGCAAGAAGTACTCACCCGCGGCGAACTTGTCGCCAACGATGGTAATTCCGGGCATCAATCCTTGATCAATGATCGACTTTGGCTCTAGGGAGGCTTCGATTGCCTGCCGAGTAAGCTCGACAACCGCGTCCATCTTCCCATCAATAATGCTCGAGGTGATTTGCGTAAGAATGTCGGTTGACATTTCTCATACTCCTCTAGTTAAGGTTTCTTGGCGAGTTGCACTGAATTTAGTTTGGCGGCAGCGGCGGTAATTCTTCCATGCCGAACTTTCGAGCCGCGCTGGTAGTGATGCAGCGCAACTCGATACGCAACTCTTCTGAGATTGCGGGCTGTTGGTAGGTTGCTAAAAGTTTTTCTACGCGGTCAGCCGCACGCTCAAAGGCTGTCTTGGATCCCTTTTCTTTCCATCCATCTAGGGAGCTCCGATCAATGACATCCGAAGGAATATACAGCTCCTCCTTAAACCACTTCAAGGTGTGGGGCTCGGCCAGATAGGCTCCTTCGTGTCCCAGCTTACGAATTAGAGTCGTGGCCATCGGTTCGTCGCGGGCCTCGATTCCGGCAATCAATCGTTTAGCCATGCCGATGATCTCAGCATCAATGACCAGCTTCTCATAGCTCTGACAGCTTTCAAAGTCCAACATCCCGGCAGCCGAGACCATGTTCACCCCGACCAACGCGGCTAAAATAGTTCCTCCAGCCGATTCCAGACCGCACTGGGCGTCCACAACCTTAGAATCACTCAATCCCAAGTAAGTATTGGTAGGCATATTGAGCGCTTTACCAACCTGAATGTAAGCGCAGTCAATCATCCATGTGACGATATCTCCCATTGGTGTTGTTCCTTCGCGCATATCAAAGGCCGCTGGCGATCCACCCCAGACGATGGGAGCGCCCTCTTTAGCCAACTGGCAGATGGTCACACCGCTCATGCACTCGGCTGTATGCTGAATGACTGCACCTGTCAAAGTTACTGGAGCTGTAGCACCCGCGAGGGGCATTGACACAAGTTGAGATGGTATGCCAGCTAGGGCGCAATCGATCAAATTCTGGCAGGTCAGGTCGCTCCACTTTAGAGGCGGCGATGGGCAAACATCAAAAACCGCCACCGGCTTGGCGACCAATTCCGCTTCTCCGCCGACTACTGCCACCAGCATCTCCTTCATGGTCCACAAGGTATCTTTACGAAACGCGCCGGTGATGATTGGCTTACGCATGAAGTTCAGGGCGACGTATAGTCTATAGAGATCAGCGATCTCCTCCACAACATCAAAGCAAATCAATGCTGTGCTCTGTGCATCCAGTTGAGGAATTGTCTCAACCAGCTTTACAAACTTAACAAGGTCATCGGTGAGTGGCGGACGGTGTTCCAGCGTCTTGCTGTCCAGAATAGTAACCGCCGTCGAGCAGGGATCAAACTGTACACTGTCACCGCCATAGTGCACGACAGGTTCACCATCCAAAGTATACAAGTAGAACTCGGGGGGAGTGGTCTCAAGGGCATGCTGGACAATCGATTCGGGGATGCATGCGATCTGGGTTTCCATGTTTACGTCAGCACCGGCCTCAGCCAGCAGCTTGAGCGCCTCGTCATTCATGACCCTCACGCCTGGATCTTTAAGCACTGCAAATGCTTCTTCGATGATCTGATTGACCATTTCACCATTGAGCAGCTCTAGCTTGGGGCGCATTGTCAAACCTCCTCCGGATATTGATAATTCATTTATGATGAGAGTTATGGTTGGACCTGGACCCGGGATCCGTCACACCTTGGTTGCATAGATATTTCCCCGAGTACGGATCGTAAATTCGTTGCTTAAGTTCTGCCCGTGTCTGGCCGTACTCCTAATGGCTTACCTATGATTAGTGCAATATCGTCACAATCGCAG
>SOIH01000127.1 GCA_004376895.1 Anaerolineales bacterium
ACAGCCGCGCAAAACATGTCATCTAACGAGAAGATATTCGATTAGATTCTCCTGAAGAATTCGCGCTCGATTTCCTCTATTTGGGCCAGGCAGGCATCGTCTTCTGGGTTGGGTTCATATGCGGTGCTGAACCAGGCCTCAATGACTTCATTCGTGATCGCTTCGGAGAGCAGGCGAAGGGAGAGGCAGAGTACGTTGGCGTCATTCCACCGGCGCGCCCCGCGCGCCGTCTCGGCGTCGGCGCATAAGGCAGCGCGGATGCCAGGCACCTTGTTGGCGGCGATGCTAACGCCCGTGCCTGTCCAACAAAAGAGGATTCCCTCCTCCGCTTTGCCGCCGACCACAGCTTCGGCGACATCTCGCGCCACCTGAGGCCATGGATTGTCGACATCGTCAAGCGGTCCGAAGAGCAGCAGGTCGTGTCCTTGCTCTTTGAGCGTTTCGATCACGCGCTGGGTCAAATGTGTTTGTTCATCAGATCCAATGGCCAGCTTCATCGCCGCACCTCACTGAAGTTGTTTTTCGCCACCCCCTGAATGGTCCGGTTGGCGAGGACAGGCAGAAAACCTATGAGTAGGAAGAGACCGATTTTATCCATTCCAGGCTGCTTGGTTAGCTATCGTGTTTATGCTGTAGAGTGTAGCCTAGTGCATGATCGTAGACAACGTAGTTCTGTGTAGGCGGCGCCGGTGGGGAAGCGAAAGCATTTGAAGGGGTTCCCATAGGTTAAGCGTATCTCGCTCGCCTTCGGCGGCTTTTCGGTTTCATTAAAATTCTGGTGGGGGAAACTACCTGCTCTCCTTCGACCCTCGTCAGTTCCGGGGGTGAAATACAAGGATGGTATAGCGGGTGGAGAAAACCTCCCATTCTTTCATTGAGGTGTAAAATATGGGCTACGTCTTCTACGATCAGTCGCACCCGGCACAGTGTGTATCAAATCAACTACCATTCTCGTAAGGATACTGCACTATCGCAAGAAAGTACTGACGTGCCCCGTGTACAAAAGATTGAAGGAAATCTTTGAAGAAATAGCCGCTGAATTGGGTTTTGAAATTCTGCCTCTGGCAATTCCGGGTGATCACGTACATATGTTTGTGTCTGCGCCCCCGAAGTGGTCGCCTGCTGAGATCGTGCGCCGCGTCAAAGGACGCAGTTCTCGGCTGTTGATGAAAAAGTGTGTCCACCTGTGAAAAGTATATTAGGGGCCACGCGCCACGCTCTGGGTGGAAGGTTACTGCGTTGGTACAGCAGGGCACGTCAGTTCGGAAACTATCCAGATGTATATTGAAGAAAGTCAGAATGTCCAGGCGTAGAACATCTGTTCTGTTTGTGCTATAATTGCAGGCATGAAACTGACTGCTCAGGTGAAGTTGTTGCCCACGCCGGAACAAGCCGCAGCATTGAAGCGCACGCTGGAAACAGCGAATGCGGCTTGTGATTTCGTTAGCGCCCGGGCTTGGAATGAGCAAGTATTCAAGAAATATCACCTGCACCACTTGTGCTACCAGGACGTGCGTGAGCGGTTTGGCCTTTCGGCGCAGATGGCAGTGCGGGTGATTGCCAAAGTGGCTGACGCTTATACCCATCCTGGGCACCAGGGCAAGCTGGACAAAAAGAGGCACCGCAAGTTCAAGCCAACCGGGAGCATTGCCTATGACGACCGTATCCTGTCGTGGCGGATGGATGATACGACCGTCTCCATTTGGACGATGGGCGGCAGGCAGCGTATCCCTTTTGTGTGTGGGGAACGCCAATGGGAAATGCTTGCTGCGCGCCAGGGTGAGAGCGATTTGAGCGTGTTCCGAGGGAGGTTCTTTCTCTATGCAACGTGCGAAGTGGAAGAACCTGATCCAATAGAGACTACAGAGGCCCTGGGGGTTGACCTGGGAGTGAAGAACATTGCGGTGGACGCCGATGGGGAAATCCACTCGGCCAGTCACATCAACAATGTACGCTACCGGCATCGCCGCTTGCGGGCGAAATTGCAGGCTACGGGGACACCTTCGGCGAAACGCAAGTTGAAGAGACTGTCTGGAAAAGAACGCCGTTTTGCGAAGGACACCAACCATCGCATCAGCAAGCAGATTGTGGCGAAGGCGAAAGGCACAAAGCGGGCGATTGCGTTTGAAGACCTGAGCGGAATACGCCAGCGGGTAACGGTTCGTCGCCGCCAGCGCGCCACGCTGCACAGTTGGGCGTTCTACCAATTGCGCCAGTTTGTTGAGTACAAGGCGAAACGGGCAGGTATTCCGGTGGTGTTGGTGAATCCTCGGAACACCAGCCGGACGTGTCCCGAATGTGAGTGTGTGGACAAAGCCAATCGCAAGTCTCAAAGTGAGTTTTCCTGTGTGGCCTGCGGGTTCGCGGGATTTGCAGACCACATCGCGGCGATCAATATCGGTCGTCGGGCTGCTGTCAACCAGCCAAACGTAGCACGTGCGGATGCCTAAGCCGGACCATGTTCGGAACTGCGGCGGAGCGTAGTTACAAGCCACCCCGTTTTCCTTCGACCCACGGAACTGACGGGGGTTCGACCCCCATCAGTCCTGGGGGTGAGATACCAGGATGGTATAG
>SOIH01000102.1 GCA_004376895.1 Anaerolineales bacterium
GCAGATCTCTTCCCACACATCATAGTCCCAACCTTCAGGTTCACCAGTTTGACCATTGAGATAGTTGAAAGGCAGGTATTGGTTCTCGACAGCGACCGTAACCACCCATTCTTCCTCGGCCGGTGCACAAGCGCCGAGAGCTAGCACGGCAATAACAACGAGCGACAATAGAATATATCTTTTCACCTTCATCCTCCTGATAGAAATTGAAATGTTAGCAGATCTTTAAGTATGAGTTTCGATCGGGATTTCACCTCCTCCAACTACTTGCGAAGAAGACTTGTCGGTTCGCAAACGCGTTTTCTTCAATTCATGGATACAGACCCTATTAAAAATAGCCGGAGTCTAGCAAATATGCAAGAACTTCGTGGTGAGAGAAATGTAGTTTTGTTCTTGATTCCACTGATGTTGACAAGAGCAGCGCAGCTGTTCTTTATCATAAATCAGGATATCCGGAGTGATCCGTGAGTTGGATCAAGGGGTAGCCTCTAGAATGGAGATCTCAATTAAATCCGCTTGCAGTGGGAGCAGGGGGCTTGCGAGCGTCGCCAATTGTGCCGGCGAGGGTGATGTGTATGCGTTCTCTGGGAGAAGGAGCGTGAGTGGCGTGAGCTCGGGTGTTTTGCCAAGGTCCGGCACTTTCACACTCAGTGCGCGCAGGATTTGTGCTTGCAGTTTGAGAGAGACAAGAGGTTGATTTTCTAGCAATCGTAGTGTGCCAATCGCTGAAGCCCCATCATAAATCTGATCGTCCAGGGAGAAGCCCCCTAGGTAATCGATTAGGACACTGAAGCCCTCCTCATCCAGAACTGCAATTCCAAAGATGGGATGAGGGGAGAAATGGTCCATTGCTGCTATGAAATCGGCTCCGTAATCCGGGGCTTCCCAAAGAGAGAAAGCCTCGCTGAGAGGGATTTCGGTGTCCGGAAGAAGGAGGTCCGTAGGTATTCCCAGGAGACGGATCTTTTTATCAGGGGGGTGGAAGCTTATGAACCAGATGGAAAGAAGTCTCGGCTTTTCGTGTTTGATCTCATCAACTCCCAGTACGAGAATGGAGACGGCTCCGCTGCGGATAGGTGCGGTGGATGCGATTTCAATCGATTCGAAAGGTGTTGATTGAGGACTCGTATCTCGTTCTTCGCCTTGAAGGAGAACGCTAATCGCGCCTGCCGCGAAGCAGACCAACATCATTAGAACGAAGAGCACAACTGGCAAACGACTTCGCATGACTAATCCGAGGGTGTCTCAAGAGTAACAGAAAGTCGCCCGGATTGTACTCTGGGCGACTTTGACCTGCAACGACAGTGTGCGAGTTATGCTGCTAATCCCAATAGCAGAACTGCACCAAACAACCTGCCAAACATGTAGGCGAGGACCGCGGCGAGAACGATGGGCGCGACCCATAAGATACGGTTGAACAGTCGTTGGTTGCGGACTGCGGCTCCGGTAAGGCTAGCGGCGACTTTCCAAAAAGCGAGTTTTACATACGAGTTGAGGTTGATCAGATATTCGTCCATGGCTATTTTGATGTACTCATCTTTATGATCCGTCCCCGCTCATCTGCGACGACGCGAACAATGCGGCTGATCATACGACCCCCAGGCAGCTCAGCCTTTCCTTTGTAGGTCAATAAAAATTGTACATTCCCCTTGGTGCTGGATTGCTTGCGCACCGACGGTCTAACTCGGTCCATCTCGGGGAATTTTTTCCCGACAGCGCGGGTGAGTTTCTTTATCGTTGCCTGATCCACAGTTCGCTAGCTCCTTGAGCCGACAGCGGTGCGCCTTCTCAGAAAAGTTGGTAGGTCGAGATCCTCCATCTGATTATTTTGGACCTGAGACGTAGATGCGATCGCAACTTCTTCAAATCCTTGCGCGGCAGCAACTGGGCAGCCTCCCACACCGGTGAAGATCAAGATGACTTGCGCACGACCGGTCATCGCTGGATCCGTTGTAGCGCCGAGAATGATATCGATATCAGGCGAGGTCACATTTCGCAGCTCGTTAACAGCTTCCCCTACTTCAAAAAGCGTAAGGTCCTCGCCTCCTGTGAAGTGTACGAGAACGCCTGATGCGCTATCGAGACCGTCGATCTCTAACAATGGGTGGTGCAGCGCTTGCTTAATCGCCGCGGGCGCCTTCTCTTCACCTTTCCCCAACCCTATGGCCATGTAGGCGCCACCTCCGCGCGTCATAATCTCGCGCACATGGGCGAAATCTACATTGATTAAGCCGGGACGGGTGATCAATTCGGCGATCCCCTGAACTCCCTGGCGAAGGACATCATCCGCAATGCGGAAGGCGATCTCTAGGCTTAGATCCCGGGGGACGACTTGCAGCAAGCGATCATTTGGCACGGTAATCAATGTGTGGGTGTGCGGCTGTATTTGACGTACACCTTCTAGAGCACTCTGGGAACGCTTGCTCATCTCGAAGCTGAAAGGCATCGTGACGACTGCGACAACAACCGCGCCGACTTCACGCGCGATTTCGGCAGCGATAGGGGCTGCGCCAGTGCCTGTTCCACCGCCCATGCCTGCGGTAATGAAGACCATATCGGCTCCAGCAAGGACCGCTGCGATCTCACGGCTGCTTTCCATCGCAGCTGATGCACCGATCTTTGGGTCACCGCCTGCTCCTAGACCGCGAGTGACACGGGGTCCAAGTTGAATGCGGGTAGGTGCAAGACTGGAAGCTAATGCTTGCTGGTCAGTGTTGGCTGCGATGAACTCGACGCCCATCACTCCTAGCTCTATCATGCGATTAACGGCGTTCGACCCTCCTCCACCCAACCCTAGAACCTTGACCTTGGGCACTCCTAATTGCCGCGTAGGTTCAGGCTGGGAGAGATGCTGCAAGTACTCGAGGGGATTTGCATCAGACATTGACAACTCCAGAAGTGAGGTTCTTTGAAGCTAGTTCGGCTGCCATCACAAGAAGCTCTGACGCATCAGCCATTCGGAAGCGGTTGACATCACAACCAGCATTGCGCAGCTGGTCATCAATAGCAGCAGGAATATCCGTCTCGCTGCCGATGATCGTCACTCGTTCAGCGAATTGGGCTTCTCCTACAGAAAAACCGACAACTGGTTTCACGGCCAGTGCAAAGGGTCCTACATCAACCCAATCCTGGGCTATGTTACGTTGATTTGTCATCGGAAGAAGTACGTAATGAGTAATGATTTTCTTGTGAATTGAATTTGTTGTACTTGTATCTTCGGCGGCAAATAGTTTCTTGACCTTGTCTTTTATTCGCTTCGAGGGCGACGGCTTTTCAATGATGGCTTCCCAGCGGTCTCGCAGTCCTTCAGCAACTGTATGTGGGTCTAGAGCTAGGTTGAGTAATGAGCTGGGGAGTTCATCACACCTGACATGCTCAAGAATTTCAGTGATTGCATTAAGATCTGGATCTAATCCCGTTTTTCCAGCCTCTGTCTGTGGGGAAATTCCACCTGCGAGCACCAACATTGGAAGTTCAGTTCCAACAACATCGCGACAGATGGCGGAATACCACTCGTTTATTCGAAAACCACGGTGATCCTGGCTGCTGGCGGGAGTGTTGTATGGCTGTGCGGAGGTCCAGGTCTCCGGGCCGCCGGATCCCCAATCAAGCGGTTTCCCATAGCTCCATTGGTAAAGGCCGAGAGTGAGATTTTTAAGTAATTCACCTTTGCCTCGGCGCTGGAGAGACCCCAGGGCTGTCCGCAGAAATGCGGTATCCCAATAATCACCACCGGGTTCTAAAGGAGGGAAAATTGGCTTCAGACCATACTCGGTCTGAAACTCGAGCAAAGGGATCAGGTGGTCAAGAAATCGCTCGACCAGATCACCGCGAGACCAGCTCGAGGGATCCCATTGAGCGCGCATATTCGGGCGGTCATGGAGAACGATGTGCTGGATGCCGCAATCCGCGTAACTAGCGAAGAGCGGTCTTAGAGAGCGAACGTTGAGTTCGTCGATTGATGCCTCGAGGTGAATGATCGGCTTGATATTCACCTCAATCAGCTCGCGCAGGAAGAACTCGGGGATGACTTGCGAACAAGAACCACTCAGCGTGAGCCAGGTTGTTTGAAGGGACTGGAAAATTGGCAGCCAGCGGTCAATATCCGCTTGGGTGTAATGCTGCTGATCGTGGTAATAATGAAACCCGAGTCGATCAAATTCTAGAGACATGGCACTTTGATTCCTTCCTGCAAATATAGATGCAAGAAGCGTGCCATATCCCTAGGATCGTGATATTAGCGAGAGACCGCCAACTTGGTTACTTTCCCAGAAGCGTCTAGCGTGATGCGGGCAAAGTGGGGGTGGTTGCGATCGCCATCGGGTATGTGCTTGGAGAGCGTGATGACAGTCGATCCGCTAGTGGAGGAAGATTGCGATTTCGCACTCATTTGCATAGTAGGGCAGGTATGATCTTCGCCCGAGCAATGGAAGTGTTGGGGATGGATCTTACACGTAGCTTCCTGCATGCCCGGAAGATATTGAGAAACGATGAGCCTGACCTTCTTGAGTGTGCTCGGTTTCAATTCGTCCGGTGAGATATCCGATTCACCCAGGGCACAGACCGTCTTCATCAACTTGGGTCTGGTAGTCCTGCGGATGACGGATTTCTCGCCTGGCATCGGCGCGATATCTGAAGGTGTGAATAGTGGGTCGCCATACAGAACGAATGAAATCAAGGTCTTCTGGTCTTCGCCATCGAGGAAACCTTGCCGGCGGTGCATCTCGGTAGCGAGCTTCAATTTGGCGCGTCGTAAAGCCTCCCCGACAGGCAATTTCTGATTGAGGTTCAGCCAGAAAATCCGACCGAGCAGATCGGCGGCAATCAGCGGAGGGGTGATCGAACCATAGGATATCTTTGTCGAACCAACGATTGCCCGGCTGCCTGATGAAAGGAACTTAAGGCTGAGCGCAGAATCTGGGGTCTTCGCTATGGAATTTGCCCCATAACATGCTTCAGTGAATACGACTTTGGGGGCTCGGCCGCTATTCACGACATCCTGTGGGCGCAGTGCGATCGGAAACTCTCCCAAGGTGCTATCATCGCGAAGTGGATCGCGTTGACCATACCATTCGGGCGTATCCTCCAAACCATGAAGGTTGTAATACGAGAGGCGGGCAGGTCGCATGGCGACGGAGGGCAGACGATCCGCTTCAGTCGGCGGTGAGGTGATCATCGCTCGAGGATCACCGATAGTTTTAAAGACTGAAAACGATGCCTTCCGCCATATGCTTGCGGTGTACCCTAGAACCCTCTTGTTATCGCTGAAGATCCGTGTGAATCTGCGGAAAAGCCAGATGTTGAGCCGCTGCACTAATCCCATTGAGCGGTTCAACTGGCGGTGATCTTGGGTCGAACGTTCCAGTTGGGTTACGAGTTGGTCGATGTCTTGATCGAATGGAATACGACCAATTGGCCATTCTGGGGCAAAATAATTCTCGTCTGTTGCAGCGTATGGGTTGTCTGACGGAACTACCTCGTCATCGTCGTCCGTGGGATTGGGCAGTAGGTGGAATGGGACGATCCCGTGACCGCCGACGATCAACAAAGCTCCGATCATCTCCCCTCGCTTGGCAAGGGCTTGATCGAGATCAGCAATACGGAGTTTAATCTCCCAGGCATTTCCAGGATCACAGGGGGAGAGATCGAATGCGTCGAGGGTGCTCGGGTCGTCAGGGTAGATACGGTAGGCTGTCCATCCTGGGCGGCGACGGATCGCTTCTACCAGAGAGAGAACTGCATCGTTCACCCTCAAATAGCCATCTTCACCGAAACTCTGTTGCAGGCGTGTATGGCTCGAAAGCACAACATAAACTGGAGCGCGTCCATCCTCATCTCGTGCTCGCCGCCGAGAATTCAAACGGCTAGCAAGGCGACGGAAATCTTGCTCTATCTCAATCAAGCTCTCTTCGGAGAATGGCTTTTCGACACTCTCACGAATATCCCCGGGATCAGGTCCCCTGAATGATTCCCACGGTTCGGGTTTTGGCAGGGAGTCTTCGGAGGTCTCGGACTTGAGAGCGGACGTATCTTGGGGGTCCATTGTGGAATCGGCGGAGACGGTATCATGCGCGATATCTGGGCTGCCATCAACAGTTTTCTTATCGACACCACCGGAATTAGAGAGGCGGTTGTTGCCAAGGACTGCAGCTACATCCGCGGGAATTGGTCTGCTCAGATCCGCCGATTGTTCTTCGGGCCACAGATTGCGATAGGGATGATCGCTTCCCAGAACATCCATCGCGATCCTGCCGCTTGTATCGTAGCTGACCGCTTGATGAAGGTAGGCGACCCCCTGGTCGACTTTCTCTTCAAGTAGCAGGTCTTTTGCCATGGTCAGGAGAAAATGGACGCAATTCGGCCAACGCTCATGACCTGTTCTTGCTAAGGAAGAAACAGCAGACTGATTGCCTGCCGCTCTCGAAGCCTTAAGGGCAACGAGGGTAGGTAGTGCTAAATCAGGATCGGTCGTAAGTGCCACTTGCGCGGTGGTAATTGCAGTTTGATTATCGCCTCCAGTGAGGGATTTCAATGCTAGCTGAATCTGGATAACCCAAGCTGGAGCTTCTTGTGAATTAAGCTCCTCGCCTCTGAGGGACTTTGCACAGGCTTCGAAGATCCGAGCCCTTATGACCTCGCCGATCGTGCGCAAAGAACTGGCCATTAATTCGTAGGCTTTGATGCATTCCGGGTCGGTGGAAAGGACAGAATTCAAACGTTGAATGACTTCACGGAATTGACCATGCTCCATCTCTGCCCGTGCGAGCATGAGCTGGACTTCGAGATCGCCTGGCCATACCGCAAGCCAATCATTCGCCGTGTGCTTAGCGTAGTCAGCACGCCCAGCGAGGAACGCTGTATCGATGAGGTGAATGATGGTATCTCGGTTGATCATAGGGCCACCACCTGCTCTTCCAAACCGCCATGGACCAATTGCAGCGCACGTACAGCAGCAAGCTGATGTAGAGCGTCTGGATCCAATGGATTTATCGAAACAACTTTTTCAAACATGTCTGCCGCCTGTCCGTATGATTTCAAGACCTTCAGGATCAACCCTGCTTGTTTGTAGGCTGCCGCTTCCTTTGGGTCGAGTGTAATTGCGTGCAGATATGCATCGAGAGCCTGTGTATCCTGCCTGCGAGCCTTATGAACATCTCCAAGTTCACGTGCAATTCGAGCGTCAACAGGTGCGAGGGAGGAAGCCTTTGTTAATACGCTAAGCGCCTGGTCAAGTTGACCGGACTCTTTGAACTTTCGCCCTAGAAGGAGTTGATACTCCACATTGCGAGGGGCGAGTTTCGCTGCATGACTGGCAGCTTCAAGAGCAGCATCTTTGTCACCAGTCGAAGAGTATGCCTCGGAAAGAGCAGCCCACGCGTCCTCGAACTCTGATTCTGTCTCCGTGAGCGCCCGAAGATCAGCGACAGCCTCCTCGGTTCGGCTCAATCGAAGCAGGAGTTTGCTGCGAGCTAATTGGACAGCTCTGTCCTCTTCGGAGACGCGTAATGCCCGGTCATAAATCTGGATAGCCTTCTCAAGCTTGCCTTTATGAGCGAAAACGTCACCTAATCCAGTGAGGACTTCTACGTTGTTCGGAGCAAGTCGATAAGCTTTGCGGGCATGCTCGAGCGCAATTTTCACATTCCCGAGAGCCATTGCGGCTCGCGACGATCCGATCATCACACCAACATCAGAGGGCATTAAGGAGCAAGCTCTCTCGAACCAGGCTTCGGCTTTCTCTGCATCTCCGATTGCTAGGGCGACCTCGCCGGCCTCTTTCCATACTTTGGGTGTGACGGATGACGTTTGTAGGCTTTTTGCGTATGTGGCTTGCGCGTCCGACAATTGACCTACTTGACGGTAGATACGGGCAAGCGAAGTAAGGTACTCCGCGTTCTCAGGTTCGAGTTCAACGGCATTCTGCCAGTGGGGTAACGCGGCTTCCAGCTTATTGTTTTCCTGGTAAAGCAAAGCAAGCTTGGCATGCCAGGAAGCTTCATCGGGCCAGACCGAAAGAGCGCTGTTGAGTGCGGTTATCGCCTTCTCATTGTCCTCTGCTTTCAGCCATAGCTGAGCCTCGAGGAAGAGTGCGAGCGGGCGAATCATGGGGTTGCTATGAGTCTGCTGAAGCGTCTCTTTCGCGTCCTCAAATCTCCCGAGCATCATTCGACTGATACCGAGCAGGAGGCTGTGATAGGGGTCCTTATAGCTAGGACCATTGTCTTGCAGGAGGGCATTCTCAGCCTTCGCCGGTCTGTTCGCCCGGATTTGAGC
>SOIH01000123.1 GCA_004376895.1 Anaerolineales bacterium
GAATATTTTCTTCATTTTCTGCAAGAATCGCCTGCAGTAGGCTATGCCAACGCTCAGAACATTCGCCCCTGCTCGCAGCCTGCAGCCATGCTGCCGCGATCGGCGTTGTTCGTGGGACAGCTTCCTGCGAAACCCAACTCGCGGCCTCCTCCCTCCCCTCACCTGCCAAGCGCGCCCACAAAGCCAGGATGCAGCCCATCATGAAGTCATCACCGTCCGGCGTTAAACCTGCGCCGAGTCCAGCCAATTTCCTTGCGCCCGCGCGGCAAAGTTCCTCATCCGCATGGAGAAGACCTTCCAATAAGATGCCCGCCGGCTCTCGCGCAGATAGCAGTATCTGCGCCTCGATTTCCCGCACAGAGATCTCCCTGGGACGGATCAATTGAACAAAGCTCTCAACTGGCGCTATCTCAACGAGAACCTCCTCCAGCATTCCGGCGCAAATAGACAAGGAGTCCTGTCTGCCCTGGAAAGATTCCCAACCAAAACACGGCTCCCAGATCTGAGCAGGGATTAGATCGATTTCGAGCTCTCCAATTCGGATTCGCTCATGCTCGATCCCCACCGTTGTGTCATCCGTTGCATGATCACAGAAATTGATGGGGTCGAGCACTATATTGAAGGGACCGTCCCCCACCCGAGACGTGACAAGTGAAAACACTTCACCATCTTCAGCCAGCAGGTTGCATGCATTGTCGAAAACATGCAACACCCGGGCTGGTTTTGGATCCTGAAGCCAAGCAAGGGTCGGAGAGGCAATGGAGCGTGCTCGCACTATCTCAATTACGATTTTCCACCCTGGTCTTGAATGGCGAGAAATACTTTCTCAGCCGTAAGCGGCATCTCGAAGATGCGAATCCCAACGGCATCGTAGACCGCGTTCGCGATCGCCGGCGCAGTCGGGATCATGGGGTGTTCGCCAACTCCACGAGCGCCCCAAGGGCCGTCGTCTTGAGGGACTTCAACGATGATCGAAATTATCTCGCCCGGCATGTCCTCGGACGTCGCGATACGGTAGTCTGTGAAATTTGAGGCTTGCGGGACCCCATCCTCATACTGCAAACTCTCAAACAGCGCCGTGCTTATGCCCTGGACGATGCCGCCCTCCATCTGTACGCGCACCTGATCGGGGTTAATCGCTTTTCCAACATCGAATGCCGAAGCCACTCGCAGTATGGTGATCTGTCCCGTCTGTGTGTCCACCTCGAGGTCAACCGCCTGGCATCCTGTGGTGTAGTGAACGACTGCCCTTTTACCCTGGCCAGTTTCATTGCTCAAGGAGGTAACGTAAGACGGCATGAAATTCCCATGCCCGATGATAGGCCCGCCGCGCCAACCCTGGTCGTCAGGCATAGGCAAGCCATAGACAACCATATTCTCCAGGGGCATAACCTCTTCTGTGCGATACGAGATCACCTGACCATCGCGGATATCAAGGTGCTCGAGGTCCTCATCCCAGTGTGCAGCCGCGATCTCAAGAATCTGTCGGCGCGCGTCTTTAGCCGCGGCGACGATGGCATTCCCCATAGACCACGTCAACCGGCTGGCGACGGTTTGCCATTCATAAGGGCTGTACTTAGTGTCCACAGGTGCACTTATCCGGATCCATTCAAATGGAACGCCGAGAGCCGCGGCAGCCATCTGCGCCGCAACGGTGAACGTTCCCTGACCAATCTCCTGACCTCCAACCCCCAATGACACCGTGGCGTCTTCGTTCAGACGCAGCCATGCCGATGAGCCAGCGTTGGGGGGCATCGCCGGCGCTTTCCATGCAATAGCCAAGCCCTTGCCGCGCAGCTTATGAGCTGCGCTGGGAGGTTCCTGAACCCCCCAATCGATAGCCTCCTTCGCCTTTTCGATGCACTGGACGAGACCGATCGGATGCATGATCATGCCGGTGACGTTCGCATCGCCACTACGCAGGCAGTTCTTCAAGCGAAATTCCACTTTGTCCATGCCCAGTTCATCTGCCACGATGTCCATAATTTGCTCAATCCCCCAGTGGATCTCGGGCATTCCGAAGCCGCGCATTGGACCACCAACCGGGTGATTGGTGTAGACACAATACGAATCAGTTTCCACATTGGGAATCCGATAGGGACCTGTGGATGAATAACCGCTGGCGCGAGTGATATTTACCCCGTACTCAGTGTATGCGCCTGCATCCCAATAATATTCAGTCTTCATGGCCAGGATTTTGCCATCCGCTTTCGCACCGACCTTCGTCTTGGCAATCAATCCCTGGCGGACGAAAGCGCAGAAGAACTCCTCTTCCCGCGTTAGACGAACCTTGACCGGATGGCCAGACACAACCCTCGCCATTACGACGGCAGTTCCCTCCACGGAGACACCGGCTTTTGACCCAAATCCGCCGCCGACATACGGCGCGATGACGCGGATATCGCCCTGCGATATACCAAGGGCTTCGGCGATGAGGTTGCGTTGGGCGAACGGTGATTGACTGCTGCTCCAGATTGTGATTTTCCCCGCTCGATTGAACTGTGCGACAGCCACATGAGGTTCAATGGGCACATGCTGCACATG
>SOIH01000117.1 GCA_004376895.1 Anaerolineales bacterium
CAGGGAGCTGGCCAAGCGAGAGGCCGAGTAGGCAAGCTGGGCAGTTGTGTTGATAACATTGGCAATCGTTTCAAACTAAGGAAGGAGAAAGGTTATAGTCGATAAGTTCGAGAAAAGTTAAGTTGATTCCATTGACGATCATATCAAACTAAGAAAGGAAAAAATCCATGGCTAAGGTAGCACGAGAAATGGTAGAGAAAGCAGGAGTGGATGTTGATCAATTACTGGAGCTACTAGTTAAGAATGCAGCCGCCGAGCTCACCACCTACTACTACTACACGATTCTGCGAGCCAATCTGATTGGCCTGGAGGGAGAGGGGATCAAAGAGATTGCAGAGGTGGCCCGCATTGAAGATCGTAACCACTTCGAAGCCCTAGTGCCCCGCATCTACGAGCTCGGAGGTAAACTACCGGACGATATGAAAGCGTTCCATGATATCTCAGCCTGTCCACCCGCCAGACTTCCAAAGGATCCGACTGACATCAAGGCTATGTTAACGGTGCTTGTGGAAGCCGAGAGATGCGCAGTGCGAGGATACACCCATCTTTGCAACATGACCGCTGGCAAGGATCATCGCACCTACGACCTATTACTATCGATCCTTAATGAAGAAATCGAACACGAGTCGTGGTTCTCTGAGTTCCTGGGTGAGGGACCGTCCGGTCATTTCATGCGTCGAGGGGAGACCTCCCCATTTGTAAGCAAATTCCTGAGGTAGAAGTGAACTCATCAAAGGGGATACCTGATTAACACAGAGCCTCCCCTTTGATTCTACCCATCTATGAGCTTTGGAAATGCAGATATTCACGAAAAATGAGCTCGCACAATACAACGGTAAGAATGGTGCCCCCTCATTCATAGCCTACAATGGCAAGGTATACGACGTATCCGACAGTTTCCTATGGCAAAATGGCCGGCACCAAGTTCTACACACAACTGGAGTGGATTTGACCGCCAATCTGGATCAAGCGCCCCACGGACCGGATTTGCTTGATAAATTTCCTGTTATTGGATGGCTGGAGGACGAATTAGGAAGCCTAATAAAACCAGGACCTGCTCCCGCCTGGGAGAAGTATTGAACACAATCAGCGAGCTTGGAATGAGTCCTGAAGTTGCAATTAATCCCGATACAGATATCGCAACCATAGAGGCAGCATTCTCGCTTGTGGATCGGATTTTGGTGATGACAGGCAACCCCAGCTTCGCCGGTCAATCCCTTATCCCATCCACCCTTGATAAGGTCCGTACATTACGCGCCATGCTCGACGCAAAGGGATTGAATAAGCAGATTCAAGTTGACGGTGGAATATCAACCGAGACGGCACCACTAGCCGCCGAAGCCGGCGCGGATGTCTTTGTAGCCACAAGCGCGATTTTTAATCATCCTCAAGGACCACGTGCTGGTTTGAAAGCCCTTCGGTATTCACTCATGACCGTGTTGGAAGAGGAAAGGAAGGATCGATACAACAAGGGCCAATAGAAATATCACGAGAAACGACGATAATGGCTACAGACTTTTTATGTTCAATGATGAACTGTGCTAGATGTAGCCATTGAGATTGAACAGGGAAGCTAAATATTACCGGGATGTGGCGTCAATTCAGGCTTAGGAGGCAATAGAAATGTCAATGGAAAAATGGGAATGTCTAGCATGCGGCTACATCTATGACCCTGCGGTAGGTGATCCTGATTCCGGGATCCAACCCGGCACATCCTTTGAGGATTTACCCGATGACTGGGTTTGCCCGGATTGCGGAGTAGGCAAGGATATGTTCGAGAAAGTGAGTGAGGTGAAGTGATGAAACCAAGAAAGATAAAGGACGACATCTACTGGGTGGGGGCCGTTGACTGGGATCGCCGGCTATTTGACGATCTTATCCCGCTCCCCGACGGCACCAGTTACAACGCTTACCTGATCCAAGGCAGCGAGAAAACGGCGCTGATAGACACGGTTGACCCCACCATGTCACACGTTTTGCTCAGCCGTCTAGATCAACTGAGCCCCGAGCACATTGATTACGTCATCGCCAACCACGCCGAGCAGGACCACTCAGGCACGCTCCCGCAGATTCTTGAGAGATACCCCGAGGCGAAGGTCGTCTCCACGCCCAAGTGCAAAGGGATGCTCGTAGATCTGCTGCTGGCACCGGAAGACCGCTTTCTCACGGTGGACGATGGCGCGACGTTATCGCTGGGTAACAGAACGCTCGAGTTCATCCACGCGCCGTGGGTTCACTGGCCCGAGACAATGCTAACCTACTTGCGGGAGGATACAATCCTCTTCCCCTGCGACTTTTTCGGCTCCCACATGGCCACCACCGACCTGTACGTCACCGACGAAGGACGGGTTTACGAGGCGGCCAAGCGTTACTATGCAGAGATCATGATGCCGTTCCGCAAGATCATCCAGAAGAATCTGGAAAAAGTCCGGCAGTACGAGATCTCCCTCATCGCCCCCAGCCACGGCCCGATGTACGGACGGCCAGAGTTCATCCTGGAGGCGTATCACGATTGGGTTTTCAGCGATCCGAAGAACATCG
>SOIH01000149.1 GCA_004376895.1 Anaerolineales bacterium
CCACGACCCCCGGTTCCGAAGACCGGTGCTCTTGTCCGCTGAGCTATAGGCGCACCGTAGCTGGGCTCCCCCAGTTTTACCGCTTGCCACCGCTTACGACCCCCGGCGGCAGCAGCACCCCGAGCTGGTCAGCAGCAGCCCTCTGCATCCCCGGGACGGTATGGCTATAAGTATCCAGCGTTATCTGGATAGAGCTATGCCCCAACATCTCCTGCACTATTTTCGGGTGAACGCCGGCTGCCAGCATCAGGGTCGCGCAAGAATGCCTTAGATCATGGAAGCGTACGGCCAGCCCGACCTTCTTGACTATTCTACCAAAGTTATGGCTCAAGGTGCTAGGGTCAATCGGCTGACCAGCCTCATCGCCGAATACAAGATTATCCGGAGTGAGCAGGCGACCCATTCCCAAGTACAGCATCTCCCGCTCTCCTCGGTACTCCCGCAGGAAATCGGCTACAATCCATTGTCTATCAGTCATTCGATTTGCTTCAAAGAGTGCCGCAAATATGTAGACGGTTCTAACAGGGATTCGCTCAGTAATAGGTCTCACCGTAACTAAGTCAGGTGAGTGAAGACTCTCCTCTTGTCGATTTATGGGAGAATCCTAGTAGCAAGCTGCAACTAACGATAGGCGGCGACTGCAATCTCTTTCCGGAGGGCTTTGCGTTGAAGCATTTCTTTCTTGGCAATATCGTGCCGGATATAGTAGTTGCCGCTAACATACGAAGTAGCCTGTTCCACTAGCGCTTCTGCTTCTTCCACAGAGTCGCCAATGCCTACTAAAGCAATCGACCTAGATGATGTCGTGAGGAATACATCTTCCTTCTGGTCCTGGTCAACTTTGGCAAAGAAGAGCCTTACGCCCAACGACTGAATCTTGGGTATGTCTAGCTTTATGGGCACCCCCACCTTGGGCTCAATCCCATAATCTGGCGGGGTAACATATTTGCACACGGTTGCTTTTCTTGCAAAGCGCAAATCTATGTTTCGCAGTGTGCCACCTACTATGGCTCGACACACATCCACGAAATCGCTTTCTAGTAATGGCAGCACGTTTACAGCTTCTGGATCGCCGAACCGGGCATTCATCTCGATAAGTCTGATACCTCTATCGGTAACCATGAACTGCCCATAAAGAATCCCCTCATATCGCATTCCTTCTGTTCTCAGCGCTAGAAGAACCAGACGTAGAATCTCGAGTGCATCATCTGACTCCTTCCGTGTTACGAAAGGTAGTAGACCGTCAGGTTCTGAATACGACCCCATCCCTCCGGTATTTGGCCCCATATCTCCTTCAAGTGCCCGTTTGAAGTCTTGTACAAGGGGCATAGGCAAGACTGTCTCACCATCTATGAAGGCTTGCAGCGTGAATTCTTCGCCGATAAGTCGCTCCTCAACAATCAAACCAGATGTACCGCCAATCTCCTCTTGGATGACTTTCTCGCCATACGCGATTGCTCCCTCGACGGAGCCAAAGTGTTCACCCATTACCTTGACTCCTTTGCCTGCGGTTAGCCCCACTGGCTTCAGCGCATAATCGTGAGAAGCAGATAAGAGGAATTTTCTAAGAGAATTGACATCTGTGAAGTGGTGGTATTCCACTTGGCCCGGAATGTCGTGCCTACGCATGAGATCACGAGCGAATAGCTTTGATGTCTCGACTCGGGCAGCGTCCCGACATGGACCTACTGTCGGGATACCGATGTCAGCTAATGCGTCCGGCAACCCCACGTCTAATGAGTCCTCAAGTCCTATGACCGCAAGGTTGACACGATGGTGCTGGGCAAATCTTATTATCGATTCTACGTCAGTTTCCTTATACCTCTCGAACTGGCAAGCCAGCCTAGCTAGTCCAGGATTGTAATTGTGGCTGACCACCGATAAATTGACCTTCTGCCTACGGCACAAGGCCTCACCAATAGCATGCTCCCGTGCCCCGCCTCCTACTAGTAGAATCCTAGGATGACCTTTCTTTGCTACCATTGCCGGGTCACCTCCGTTACTATTCGCATTCTACTCGTTTGGCTCAGACTCACCTTAGCCTCAAACCTTGCTTGTATGCGCTGCCTTCATCTCTGCATTCAAAGCCGGACTTAACCTTAGACCTGTGAGTTCTTCGTTAACATCGGCAACTCTGGTTGAACATCATGACGCTCTTCATATTCACGTAAATGCTTTTCAAGAATGTCAGAAACAGTCTTCGAAATCGGAATACTGGTTTGCTTCTTGATGTTCAAAAGCCGATCTCTCAGAGTATGCTCTACAAGGAGTTGCAATGGCACTTTCACAGCTATCTTCATTTACTCCACGATATACCAATACTGATAAAGCTGCACTGCAGAAGCCGTGCGGTTCATTATTGAGCAATATTGTATCGCCTGAGGCAACCGTTGTCAAGTACCAGCCCCCCCATTTCGCGGAACCTCAACTACTTCGTACCCTACCTAGTAATTCGTGGATAACGAGCAGCCACGGGGCGATGTCTGAAGGCCTTCGGAACACAATGGCG
>SOIH01000142.1 GCA_004376895.1 Anaerolineales bacterium
CCATGATCGTGGGCCATGGGATCGATGGTGTGGATGTGCTCTTCAGCTTGAAGATGTCCCTCGTGATCTTCGTGTTGCATGTAAAACCTCCCATATTCATTTCCAAGTCAGCTAGAAATCATATTGCCGTGCAATATCTCCAACTGTATCTCCAAATCCTATTTTAAGATGAGTGTCAGCGTCCTTTCTCTCAAGTGGATTTATTCACCAGCAAGCGTAGGGTGCTTGGCGCCACCACGATGGTACTGCCCTCACGAATTATGATCATGGAGAACATGATCCAAGCCGCGATCGAAGAGTTCGACGATATGCTCGTCATCCAGGCTGTAGAAAACTTGTCGCCCCGACTTGCGTGCGCGCACAAGGTGCATCTGGCGCAGGCCACTCAGGTGGTGGGAGACAGCCGACTCGCTCACTCCAACCGCCTCTGCAATGGCGCGCACGTTGCGTTCGCCCTCTAGCAGCACCGAGAGAATGCGCACCCGGCGCGCATTGCCGAGGACTCGGAAGAGCTCCGCCAGCCTGTCGGCGTGGTATTCGTCAAGTAGTGTGTCTGTTGGATGATTCTCAGTCATGGTCTTCATTTAATTATATGAACAGTTATTCATATATACCCCGCGATCTTACCGTCGAGACCCTGGCCTGTCAAGCGCTAGTGCCTTTAGGCGGGCTTTCGCTGATCCAGATTTCTTCCGGAAGAGGATGGTTCTCGCAGAAGCAAATGTTCCCGAGGAACGCCCCATCCGCCGACGACAAAATGAGCATTCATGAGCGAGGCAAGGTCCTGCGCGAGACGCATAAGCGATACCAATTAGCCTATCGTCATACAAAGGGCAAACTGCTGGATGAGATGCATGCCGCGATCGATCTGCAGCGTAAGAGCCTGATCCGATTGATGCACTCAACCATCCACCGTACGCCGTGGGTGAACCGACGAGGGATGACGGCCCACGGGACCAATCATCCCTGTGGATGCTCAAGTTGATTTGAACGGACACAGCATCTATCCGCAAGCGTCGAAAGGTAAGAATCGTGGATGGTTGGTTGTCTATTCTATTGGAGCACACGAAATAGTTCGGTGCTCCAAGAACAATCCATCCCATATCTATGATAGGAGCGTATTATGAAAAAATTTCGATCTATCTCTATTGCATTTGGGGCATCTTTGTTTCTCGGCGCTTGTGCTCAGGCCGTGACCCCAACCACGGCCCCCACGGAAGTGCCGCCTGTGGTGGAAGAAATTTCAACAGAGGCGCCTATGGACGTAGAGGCTCATCCTGATGTTGAAGAAATTCCGTTTTTACCCGGGCTGGTTGTCGGCGGCATCCGCCGGGTTGAAGCCTCAAGCGTTGGCACGGATGTACGTTGGATTCTGCCTGGGTTGCGAGCCTTAGACCCGGCGATCTTCGGCACCCCCGACCAGCCGCTCGGTTTTGAGCCGGGCACAGGTCTGCCTCTGGAAATGCGCCTGGTTTCTGAAGATGGCACAGCCTACACCACCACGGCTGGCCCGACGCCGTTCTCGGATAACTTCGCCCCTGTTGATGGCAGTTTCAATCTGAGCGTGGTGGATGCCACCCTGGTCGATGGGCCTGATTCCCAGGATCAGATCAATTTCAGCGCCACCTTCACCGGTCCTGATGGCAAAGAATACGCCATAACCCTCTTGAAGGTCATCCCCAAAGGACCAGAACACCCCTTCTTTGGCGGCGTTGCTACCAACTTCATCCAGCACGGAGCAACCGGCATCGGCACCAATCTTATGCCAGGAGCCTACACTTACGTGGCTTTCTGGGGCGTGGCTGAACTCTCCATTGATGGTGAAGTGGTCGCCTCCAACCGAATCGTCCACGGCATGATCACGGGTGATCCCCGCGACGAAGATTATCGGCTGGGATTCGATCAGGATGTTGATAACAGCAAGGTCGTTTTCCACCTGATCCTGCCCAACACAGAAGTCACCCCCGATGGGCCGCAGGAAAGCCCTGTTCCAACCGGGTTTATTCTGCCCAATGGCGCAGAGCAACCCTTCTTCCATATCATGTTTGAAGAGATAGCCTTGAGTTCCGCCAAGGTTGTGGAAACCGCTTCCGGCGATACCAAAGTCATCCAGGAAGTTGTTTATGAGCCAGGTTCTTTGGCCGGCGGACCGATCTACTTTGACGCCGCGGGCGGTGAGGACGTTCGCTGGATACTACCTGGACTGCGAGCGCTAGACCCGGCGATCTTCGGCACCCCCGACCAGCCGCTCGGTTTTGAGCCGGGCACAGGTCTGCCTCTGGAAATGCGCCTGGTTTCTGAAGATGGCACAGCCTACACCACCACGGCTGGCCCGACGCCGTTCTCGGATAACTTCGCCCCTGTTGATGGCAGTTTCAATCTGAGCGTGGTGGATGCCACCCTGGTCGATGGGCCTGATTCCCAGGATCAGATCAATTTCAGCGCCACCTTCACCGGTCCTGATGGCAAAGAATACGCCATAACCCTCTTGAAGGTCATCCCCAAAGGACCAGAACACCCCTTCTTTGGCGGCGTTGCTACCAACTTCATCCAGCACGGAGCAACCGGCATCGGCACCAATCTTATGCCAGGAGCCTACACTTACGTGGCTTTCTGGGGCGTGGCTGAACTCTCCATTGATGGTGAAGTGGTCGCCTCCAACCGAATCGTCCACGGCATGATCACGGGTGATCCCCGCGACGAAGATTATCGGCTGGGATTCGATCAGGATGTTGATAACAGCAAGGTCGTTTTCCACCTGATCCTGCCCAACACAGAAGTCACCCCCGATGGGCCGCAGGAAAGCCCTGTTCCAACCGGGTTTATTCTGCCCAATGGCGTAGAGCAACCCTTCTTCCATATCATGTTTGAAAATATTCAAGTACAGCCCGCGCAGGTTGTCTCTCCGTAGGTTGTGTAGTGTTTATACTGGAAAATGCCCCGCTTTTTGCGGGGTATTTTCTTTTTCCGGGCTGCGGGATCTTCATCGGGATGCGTTACCTGGATACCACCAACAAATGGCTCCAGTATGGCCGGGAAGCGAGTTTTCCCTTCTACTTTGTCCACCAGCCGGTGATCATCTTCGTCGCCTTCTACGCTGTGCAATGGGATGTTCATCTTTCGATCAAGCTGTTGGTCGTCGTGTTTGGTTCTTTAGCTTTATCTCTCGGCTTGTATGATTTACTCGTCCGTCGCATCAATCCGGTTCGCGCGTTGTTCGGCATGAAACCCAGAATACGCAAAGCTGTGAATGCAACAACTTCCCGCTCTTGAAATCGCGGTGCTGCGGCGCTCAGCAGAGATGAAAACACAACCGCAACCATTCTGATCGATAGTTGCTAAATGGCGGGGGAAGCTTCTCCCCCGCCATCCGGAGACTGAAAATAATAAGGAGGAGAAAAAAATGGATAAGAAACGTAAGGCTTCGGGTATTTCAGGGGGCATTTTCCTGATCGGCTTGGGTGTATTGCTGTTCACGGGTTGGTGGTGGCCGGGTATTTTGCTGGTTATCGGACTCTCTGGCGGGGCAGAACAGATCTTCCGTGGCCAGACTGTCAGAGGGATCGGAACGATCGCATTCTTCAGTGCGATTCCCATCGTAATTGCTATTGTTCAATCCACGGATATTTCCTGGGGCATTGTGGGTCCGTTTATCCTGATCGTTCTGGGAGTCATCACGCTGGTCAAAACCTTCTTCTTAAAGGATGAGGTTGAGGAGGTGGCTGACATAGAAAAGACCGATAGGTGGTCATCATGACAACCAACCTCAATCATTTGCGGTTGGCGAAGAGTTCAGTAATGCAGAATCCTTTCGCCAGGATTATTTTGCTGTTGCTTTACCCAACAATCCTGCTGACTTCCTGTATTCCAGCCTCTCCTCCATCTCCGACAGCTCTCCCAATACCCCTGGTTTTTACCACCAGTGAGCAGACTGCCACGATCGAACCTTCCGAAACGCCATTGGCCGAACAGGTCTCATTTGAGCCTGCAATCTATCGAGATGAGACTGAAGGCTTTGAGCTTGACTACCCATCGCCCTAGACCGCCGATCCACCACAGGTAAGTGGAGACCGCGGCTACTTTGCCCAAATCACTTCATGGTCTCGCAATCCAGGTGAGCTGCCGGAGGATATTCCAGCGGGCGGGACTATCATGAGCATCAATGTCCTCTTATGGGATCCGAGGAACGACCTAAACGAATTTGTGGATGTGCGAAAACAGGGCTGGGCGGCTTCGAATTACAAAATTCTTCTGGAGGAGGAATGGATCCTTGCTGGGGATTTGAAGGCGTTCCGGTTTCTGATCCAGACACCGGAGAAGGAAGTATTTTTCCTGATAATGACCATTGGGGAATTCTACCTTCTCATCAGCGGCAGCGGCGATCTTGACCTGCTGGTAGAAATCGCCAGAACGCTTCTACCACTTGGAATGGTGCCATAGCCCTACGCCGGTGGTCCCTGTCTATTGAAACCAGAAAAAGGGCGTAGATTCAACTAAAGTCCAACACAGAAGAATAAAAGTGAGGTTAGTGGTGTTCCTGTTATGTACTCCAAATGAACTTGCTAGGTTTACCCTCCGCGTGTAGGATAATTGAAACTAATGCTCGCTGGGTTCTGAGTAGTCGAAAATCGCAAGGCCACCCTTGGAACACCAGCCTGACGGTCCAAGACCCCCTTTTCAGGGTTCCAACTCATAACCTGAAGGTCCTCAGTTCGAATCTGAGCCCCGCTACCTGAAAGTAGAAAATGGCACTCAGCCGGGTGTCATTTTCGTTTTACCAGCCCCTTATCTCAGGATTAGAACCTCCGACCCCGTGGTCCAATACCGTCCAAGTAATAAATTATCGGGTTCTTGTACAACGGATTCCTGTGTAGAAATACGGTCAGAATGATCATTTCTCGACCAAGTCTTGCTTTTCAAGGACCTTAATGGGTACTTTTCGTAGTTTAGGGTGGTGATTTGGGATTCGAACTCGTATCCTGGAGGTTATGAGCCCGCCTCTCGGAACTCTCAATTTCAACTCATCCTCACGAAATGTAGACCGTCAGGCTTTTCGATTTTGAAACCCTGGTTTCTGCCTGAAGTTGATGGCTTGGCGAGATCGCTCGAAGTGTAAATAACGAATTGTATTATTTACACAATAGGTATAATATGTAAATAGTCGCGACGCTTATTGACAGGTGTTCATCACATGAATCCCAAAGACTTCCAGACCAGCACAGCCGGCAGAGTCATCCGCACTCCCAAAGGCTACTGGACCTTCATCCCCAATGCACTGCCGCCAAATATTCAATGGTCCCCCTCCTTGATCTCTGCCGTGGGCGCTGCCGAGCGGGCACTTGGCAAGCTCGATAGTCTTGCCAACACATTGCTTTCACCGCACATCCTCGTGCGGCTCTTCATGCGTCGAGAGGCGGTGCTCTCATCGCGCATCGAAGGGACTCGAGCTTCATTGGGCGATGTCTATGTGTATGAAGCAGCTCAACTCTCATTCCTAGAACCTGCGTCTGATGTTCGCGAGGTGCACAACTACGTAAAGGCTCTGGATAATGGGCTGGAACGGCTGGGATCATTCCCCGTCAGCTTACGCTTGATTCGTGAAATTCATGCTGCATTGATGGATGGCGTCCGAGGTGAGCACCTGACCCCGGGCGAGTTTCGACGCAGCCAGAACTGGGTCGGACCTCCCGGCAGCACACTGGAGACGGCTAGGTTCGTCCCACCACCTGTCGATGAGATGCACACGGCATTGAATGATTTAGAGAAATATATCCACACACCATCAGAGCTTCCGTCGTTGGTGCAGGCGGCGCTGATCCATTACCAGTTTGAAGCCATTCATCCCTTCCTGGACGGCAATGGCCGCATCGGACGCTTATTGATCATACTGCTGCTGATCGAGTGGGACCTGCTCTCCCAGCCCTGGCTCTACCTGAGCGCCTATTTCGAAACGCATCGCACAGCGTATTATGACAACCTGCTGACGGTCAGCCAGCGAGGGGATTGGGAGAACTGGCTTTCCTTCTTCCTGGAGGGGATCCGGCATCAGTCCGCGGATGCGGTCCTTTGTATCGAGCGTCTGCAGCATCTGAGAAGCATCTATCACGAGCGATTGAGGAATGAGCGTGCCGCTGAACGATTGATGCAGGCCATCGATGTGCTGTTTGAGCGTCCCATCCTTAGCATCCGTCAGCTGGAGGTGGCAATGAAGATTCCCTACCGAAGCGCCCAGCGTTACGTCGAAAAGCTAGAACAGCTAGACATTCTCCGAGAAGTGACAGGCCGCGCTCGCAATCGCCTCTATCAAGTAGATGAAGTCTTATCCGCTCTGGAAAGTTCCACTGGGAGCAAAGCACTTAGATGAGGACGCTGGTCGTTGGGGACATCTACGGCTGTTCAAGCGAACGATGGCGTGCTCGTTACCGGCAATCTGGAATTCGAGGCGGTGGAGGACGATATTCGCGTCGAGTGGGTTGGTGAAAGATCGGAACTAGATAAAGGAGCTCACCAGAAAGGACCCTTAAGAGTTCGCATTAGCTCTCCAAGCCCCCCTTCTTCGGATTCGAACCTGAGATCTCTGGATCCTTGGTTCGAATCCGCAAACCGTTGACTGTGGAAAAAATGTCCTGGAGAGAGGGTTATGCCACCAATGCGAACCTGGATTCTATTCCAATCTCCAGTGATGCCCTAAGCAATTGAATCCACTTAATATGATACGATCAAAATAATGCTGTTACGAGTAATTTCCCAGGGATAAGCCAAAGTTGACTGCTCGTTCAATCATCACAAATCCCCTTAATGACAATCTGATCATTTTTTTGCCCCAATCCTGAGGAGCAAAGTAATGCTTACAGCACCGGTCATCCTAACCGCGATCATCTCTGCAATCGGGTTCCTATTAAATTTCGGGATGTTGTATGTAGTCTTATCCAAGGGCAGGAAGATTTATCATTATCTTTTTCCGCGGTCCTATTCATCTGTGCTGTTTGGGATTTTGGCATCCTGCTGTGCATGTTGAGGAATAGCCACGAAAGCGAATTGATCATCTATGGTTACATCGTTTTCTTACCCTGCACTTTCCTAGCAGCACTGATCTATCACTTTACCACCACTTATTTACAACAACCAAAGAAAAAAACGACCATCATTTTGTGGGTTTTCAGCATCCTTGGATTTATCGTTTTGGCGACAGGGTTAGGTGGAAAAATTGATGATGTTTTCCATTACAGTTGGGGAAATATTTATCGGCTGGATCGAACGCTTCAAATCAGCACCTTGTTTTCCATCCCCGTTGGCTTTTTTGCAGCTATTTCCTCCTCCTGGATGCTTTTTCAGGAGTCTAAAAGAGAGTCTTCACCTATTAAACGTCGCCATATGATCTATATGGCAATCAGCTTTGCGGCACTGACTCTAGCATACGTAAAACTGGCAGTCCTCTATAATGTTGATAACGCCTTTATTTTGCCAGCTGGAATGTTTGTGAATGACATCTTTTCAGCGGTAATCGCGATTGCCATCGTCAAGCACCATCTTTTCGATATCACCGTAATTATCAAGAAAGGTGCCATATATTCCGCCCTGGCTGGGATCGTCATCTTCGTCTTCAGCTTTTCGGAACATGTGCTCATTACTTACATGGGAGAATTAATTGGTGGGCATTCTCAGTTGATCCATTTCATCTCGATTGGTGTTGGTATTTTGGTATTGATGCCTATCAAACATCGAGTAGAGGGCAGAGTAGAAAAAATCTTTGCGGAAAAGAGAGTTGAGTTTTAGAAATCAATAACTAATTAGAATGATCCCTGGCTGGAAGATACTATTGAAAGATTCAACTGAGACAGAGGTATTCGAGTCGCCTCTCCTTGTTTCGGCTTGATGTAGAGGTGATACTATTCCACCTCGTCCGGTGCAGTTCCGGTGCAGAACCCGCACTACACAATAGCTTGGATTCAATTACCAGGTGCAACACAGAAGAATGAAGGTGAGGTTAGTGGGATACTTGTTTTAT
>SOIH01000027.1 GCA_004376895.1 Anaerolineales bacterium
GCGCTCGGCTCAGTTCCCTGGTCAGGATCTTCGACAACTCGAGATTATGTGGCGGCTCCGCGCCACATGAATCTCTTAATTCGTTAGGCGGCAGAATGCACATTATTAACCACTGACGCTTCATTACCCCAACTGAGTAAACCAAGGTAAAAAATCATGAAGCATACGTTGATTGTATTCATATTAATGGTTCTCGTTGCTTGTACTTCCCCGGTCTCTCCCTCACCTGAGCCTGAACTTACTCAATCACCAGATCTGTGTTCGGGGATTGAACAATGGGCAACTGAAGCATCCAAGTATGACGACTCACTCTCGGATGTATGCAGTGGAAACCCTAATGTTCTCAGGGAGGATGCGGCAAAATGCAGACAGGCCGCCCTTAATGCCTGGCAATCTCTTTCTGAAATGTCTCCTCCATTGATTACCGTATCAGCGCATGACACTCTCCGAAGGGCCATGGTCTATCAGTTTCATTCGGCCAACGACTATTTGGATAACCCAAGAGAAAGCCTATTTCAGGCCTCCCATAACGAATCAGTTGACTTGCTGCGTGATTTCCGAGAGCGTCGGGATTTAATGCTTGCATTTTGTGGTTACAACCTATCCGAATTCTTAGCTGATATTGAGTGGGCTCACACAGTAGATAATTACAATCAGCAAATGATGCTAGCTGATGACCCTGTTGAATACGAGCGCTTAAAGGAAGAGAAACGGAAGATCATCGATGATCATATTGCCCGTCCAGCAGATGAACGGGTTCATGCAGTTGAGCTAATTAAATCCATCGCAGGTAAAGAAGCTGTCGTGGAGTATCTTTACACCACGGATGTGCTAGAGAGCTATGCAGTAGGACTCACTCTATTCGTGATTGATCGAACTAGCGATACCCTTATTCAGATCAATGAGGTGCCTAGAAATTCAACAAGTGACCCAAAGCGTGAACTCGATCTCACGCCTCGCTTTACACAGGAAGAGTTAGATCGAATGGCTCGTGAATTTATACAAACTTACGCCCCCTACGTAGACTTAGATTCCCTAATCCCAGATCACCATTTTGCTGAAAGTAGCCAATACTACTGGTTTAGATGGAACACAGCTGAGACGAAGCATGTATTCGTCCAAATTGCATACACTCCTGCTGGCGAGATCGTTGCTTATACAAACGCTATTAATCACATCATCGGTCAAACACAGGAAGCGACTAAGTAATATGGACTTAATAAAATGAATGCGTTTTGTGGATCCGTTGAGTGCAAAAGGTTTCTAGATGGCAAATAAGACATTTTTGGGTTTGGGGGTATTACCTGCACTGATCCTTATTTCATCAAGCACGCCATTTCTATATTTAGGAGTTCGTGGGTTATTAACTTCAGAGTACCTCGTCAACAATTCGAATGAAACTCAAGGTGTTGTCATTGAGCATAAGTATCGTTATGTTCCTGATCCGGAAGGAGGTAGTTTTAATTACGTGTTCTATGACCCTATTGTGGAATTCACTACACACAGAGGTGAGGAAGTTACTTTTATATATGAGATTAATGTTGATCCACCAATTTACGAAGTTGGTGACTCGGTCGAGATTCTATATGATCCAAGAAATGCATCCCAAGCTATCATCCGATCTTGGGACCGCCTTTGGAAACAGCCTGTGGAATACCTAGTGGTGGGATTTATCCCATTTGTTGTGTTGATTCCCTGGGGTATTTGGACACGAAAAAAAAGAATGAAAAGCTAGAAAATCAGCATCTGTAACTGCCACCTAACCTCTTCCATGAGAAGGCCTAGAATGTCAAGGGTCGACGTGGCGACCATTCTCTCTGATCCTCCTTAGCCAACAACCTTTCGCCTCGCTTCCATCCGCACTCTTCGTGGGCTCGTATCATAAGCCCGGTGCCCGTTGGTGTTCGCTCCAGGTGGGCGCTGCCATCTCGCTGCCGGTATCTCCGAAGAGCCCAGACGTTAGCCGCAGTCGCCCGAACAAGGCGTTGGCTGAATGAAGATTTAAAACAGCCGTCCTTTCCTTTCTTCTGATAATTTGTGTGGTTCACCTCCGATCACTGAGAAACAAACAGATCAAGATCAAGCTGCAACTGGGATGGCTTCGGGTGCCCGGTCGTGCTTGTTGGCAATATAGAAGGGATCGTAGACCTCGCCAGTCTTCCAGAGATGGTGAAGCAGTACGGCCAACTTTCTTGCGACAGCAACCACGGCTCTCTTTTTGGCGTTCTTTCCTCCTCGTTCAGCAAGCTTCAGGCCCCAGCGGCGAAGATCACACTCCGGTCCGAAGGGACCGAGGATGTATTGGGCAGAGGAGACTAGCAGGCGACGCAGGAAAGCATTGCCGGTCTTGGTGATGCGCAGCTGCGGATCGTGATCTCCGGATTGATCCCGTCTGGTTACCAGTCCGATTGCGGGTCCGACATCGCGGCTCTTTATGAAGCGTTTTGGATCCTCAAGTG